>CAZSIG010000138.1:0-8462 GCA_964606195.1 uncultured Anaerolineales bacterium | reverse complement strand
TAATGAATATGTGCAGGCGCGTATGATAGCTAATAATTTCTTATGAACAATTACCAAGTTACTTTAGCGCGGTGGGGAATTATTCTCGCTCTACCCATCGTATTGATGTTTTTGCCACTTTATATCCTATCCACCGAGGCCTTCGTGAAATTCGAGTACGCGAAACCGAATTTCCCCCCCGCGACGCGGTTCACGCCCGAAGAGCGAATGAGATGGGCACTGCCCGCGGCAGTTTCGCTGCGCGTGCCCGGTGGCATAGATTATATTCGCGCTTTGCAATACGAATATGACTACCCCGGTTGCTATAGTACTGATATCGCGCTATATCAACAAGGCAACCCCGTCTTTAACACCCGTGAAATGAAGCACATGGAAGATGTGCGCGTTGTGGCAGATCGAGTACAGTTCGCTTTTGGGATCGCATCTTTAGTGTTGATAGCGAGTTTGATCGCTCTGTGGCGTGATCGTGCGACGCGCGTACTGATTCCGCGCAGTCTGTTAACCGGCGCGTTGGTATTGGTTGTACTAGTTGTCACTATTGGAGTGATCGCTGCCCTCAACTTTCAATGGTTTTTTGTCAGATTTCACCGTGTATTCTTCGCCGGCAATTCTTGGCTCTTTGACCATTGTGATACTTTGATCCAATGTTTTCCGTTGAAATTCTGGATGGACGCGGCGATGTACTGGGTGATAATCTCTCTTGGCGGCGCGGTCGCGATCATAGTGTTATCTAGAAGTTGGCTTCGCGCACAGCGCAACCACGCGTAGTGCCCGATAGCAATCAGTGATAATTCGTGAAATTAGTGGCAAAAAATCTGCTCTTTGCTAAACGACCAAAAAACTACAAAGAGCATTTTGGCAAAAACGCGGTTCTGTGCTATGATTTTTCGCCGGATATTGAGAAAATGGTCAGCCTAACCAAAGTTAGAAGAATAAAAAAGCAAAGCAGTAAAATACGTCCCTTAGACCTGAGCCGCGATCTTGGGAAGCTTCGAGAATTGATCGCGACAGTGTTTCAAGATGACTGGAGTCCAGAGGGAAACAACACCCTACGCGATTTACGCTACATGCAGTGGTTCAGTCCGCTGGTATGGCTGCTGGCGCGCATTGACATGGAATTCAGAGATTCCCTCACCGGCATCGTTTGGGTTGAGGGAAACAAATTGCTCGGTAATGTCACGGTAGGCTGCATCAACGGGCGGCGTTGGTTTATAAGTAACGTGGCGGTGCGAGAGGAACAGCGCGGGCGCGGTTTTGGCAGACGGCTGCTGGAAGCGGGGATAGACCTAATCAAAGATCGCGGGGGACGCGAGGTCATTCTGCAAGTGCGCGCCGATAATTATGTGGCGATACATCTCTATGAATCGCTGGGGTTCAAAACTTATAACGCGTTTACGCAGATGCAATTCCCTGTCGCGAATCAAACCAACTTCGCCTTTGGCGATGAGATCAAACTGCCAGACGAGTACGAGTGGCACGCTTTGCGTTATGCGAACTGGCCTGAGGAATATGAACTGGCACTCGATGCCACTCCCCAAGAAAAGCAGCGCGTTCATCCCATTCGCGCAAGACATTACCGTCAAGATATAAATGAGCGATTGGAACGATGGCTAGACGACCTGCTACACCTACGTGAAAACCGCCGTTGGGCGATAATGTATCGGCAAAAGTTGGTGGCTACATTGTCCGTAATTGCCCAGCGGCTGTCCGAACCTCACCGACTGAAGCTCATAGTACACCCAGAACATCGCGGTCACTTGGAAAGAGCAATGGTGAGTAAAGCGCTGCTCACTTTGCACGATTACCCCGCACGCGAGATGTATTGTCGCGTTAACACCGCGCATTCAGAAGCAATGGATGCGTTAGCTATGGCAGGTTTTGTGAAAGTACGCACACTTAACCAGATGTACGCTAGGTTTAGATAGTAGAGATCGTTGCCTGCCTAAAGTAATGCTTTATAAAGTGAAACTATGATTGTGGGAACAGCAGTAATTCAGTTATGTATCGCTGATGGTTGTTCTTTAAAGGACAAACGCCGCGTCGTCAAATCCATCATAGCGCGTCTCCGCAATAAATTTAACATCGCTATCGCGGAAGTTGATAACCATGATATATGGCAAACCGCGACGTTGGGCATGGTATGTGTATCTAATGACTCCGCCTATGCCCACGGGTTGCTAACTAAGGCTATCACCTGGATCGAAAGGCAGCGACTAGACGCGGAACTAGAAGGATACGAGATAGAGTTATTATAGAAAACTGTAAGAAGAGAAAGAGCTTTCTCTTCTTTTTGTTTTATTGCACTTTTATTCACAAACTATAACTTTACCGCGCTTTAGGAAGAGAGTTAATACCATAGCCTGATTTGACAATTCATAATCATTATGTTATACTTTCTCCAATATATTTGCGATATATACAGTATATCTATAGAAACAGGGGTATATCCCCAAATTATTTTATTTAGAAACATATAGAAGGAGGAATTTGAAAATGGGTAGTCCTATACCTAGTGATATCGAAATTGCCCAAGCGGCAAAGCTTAAACCAATTCTGGAGGTCGCGGAAGAGTTGGGATTAACGATGGATGATGTCGATTTGTATGGCAAGTGGAAAGCGAAAGTTCACTTAGACATACTCGAACGGCTCAAAGATCGCCCCAACGCGAAGTACATTGATGTGACCGCGATTACCCCCACGCCATTGGGTGAGGGTAAAACCGTCACTACAATTGGTCTCTCTCAAGGACTCCACTACATCGGCAAGAAGGTCTTCACCTGTATTCGCCAGCCCTCAATGGGCCCAACCTTTGGGATCAAAGGTGGCGCGGCGGGCGGTGGCTATTCCCAAGTAGTGCCGATGGAAGAGTTCAACCTGCACTTGACCGGGGACATTCACGCGGTCAGCATGGCACACAACCTTTTAGGTGCTGCCATCGACGCGCGTATTATGCACGAGGATCGGATGAGTGATGAGGCTCTCGCCAAGTCAGCACCCGAAATCCCGCGTTTGAATATAGATCCCTATGGCATTATGTGGAACCGCGTGGTAGACGTTTCCGACCGCGCGATGCGCAATGTCCTCATCGGGCTGGGTGGCAAGGGTGACGGTCGCCTGCGCCAAACCGGATTCGACATCACCGTAGCTTCCGAGATTATGGCAGTTTTGGCTATGACCGATGGCTATAAAGGACTGAGTGACTTGCGCGAACGGTTGGGCCGTATCGTCTGGGGTGTGGCTAAAGATGGTAAACCCCTGACTGCGGAAGACTTGAAGGTCGCGGGGGCAATGACCGTCTTGATGAAAGACGCGCTCATGCCCAACTTAATGCAGACTTTAGCGGGCAGCCCCGCGTTCGTCCACGCAGGTCCATTCGCGAACATCGCTCAGGGTAACTCCTCCATCATCGCGGATCAAATCGCGCTCAAGCTGGTCAGCCCCGATGGCAACGGCTACGTCGTGACCGAGAGCGGTTTCGGTGCAGACTGTGGCATGGAGAAATTCATGGACATCAAGTGCCGCGCCAGTGGGTTGAAACCTAACGCGGTGGTGATGGTTGCTTCCGTCCGCGCGCTCAAGATGCACGGCGGTGGGCCGAAAGTTACCCCCGGCAAGCCATTGGATAAAGCATACACTGAAGAGAACCTGGAATTGCTGGATAAGGGTATTGTCAATCTGACACAGCACATCGAAAACGCCAAGAAGTTCGGTATTCCGGTGGTCGTCGCGGTCAACAACTTCCACACTGACACCCAGAAAGAGCTTGAGTTCATTCGCGAACGAGCGAAAGAGGCTGGCGCGTATGACTCGGTCATCAGTCGGGTCTGGCTCAAAGGTGGCGAAGGTGGCGCGAAGTTGGCGGAGGCGGTGGTTGAGGCTTGTGAGCAACCTAGCGACTTCAAATTCCTCTATCCTGATAACATGTCGATTGAGGACAAGATGCGCACGATTGCTCAGGAAATCTACCGCGCCGATGACATCGCGTTGGAACCCGCGGCGAAGGCGAAGGTCAAGATGTTCACCGAGATGGGTTTCGACAAGCTTCCCCTCTGCATGGCAAAAACGCACCTGTCATTCTCCCACGATCCGAAGTTGAAAGGCGCCCCGCGCGGCTTCACCTTGCCGGTTCGCGACATTCGCGCCAGCGTGGGCGCGGGCTTCCTCTTCCCGCTGTGTGGAACGATGAGGACTATGCCCGGCTTGCCGTCACGCCCCGCGTTCGTGGATGTGGATGTCGACCTTGAAACGGGCAAGATTGTCGGCTTGTTCTAAACATAACCGCCGACTAAACTGAGAATAGCAAATGCGCCGTCTCTTGATGAGGCGGCGCATTTTTTTGTTAATGGTGTCAAGGTACGACGCGTTTCACAATGCTACGAATTACCGACAGGATGATAATGAACGTGAACGCGGCGCACCAATTCCATATTATCGAGCAGCGTATTCTCAACTCGCGACGCTATCTCGTCCCCCGCGGCGACGGTCAACGCGCCATCCACACAGATTGTAAGGTTGATGACCAGATATGGCCCGAAACGATGCGCTTGTATCTCCTCGACCTCTTCAACCCCCGATACTCCCCGTAATAACGCGGTAACTTGCTTGTTCAAAGCGCGTCCGGGCACCGTGTCCATCAAATCGGCTGACGACTCGCGCATGATTTCGATACCTGTGCGCAATATCACTAACGCCACAAGAGCACCCGCTAGAGGATCGACCCAGGGGTAGCCGAGCCGCCCCATCGCGATGCCGACCGCCGCGGCGATCGCGGAGAAAACGTCGTTGCGGTGGTCATACGCCATCGCTAATACCGCGGCGTTATTGATTTGCTGTCCAACCCTTCGAGTGTAAATAGCCAGGACTATCTTGAGAGCTATCGTGAACAAGGCAACCCATAAAGTGACGAGCGCGGCTGCCCCCACCTCTCGATTTTGAGTCAATATGTCAAACATGCAATCAACCGCGTTCCAAAAAATGGCGATCGCGGTAGTAATCACGAACGCCCCCACCACCAGCGCGCCAATGCTCTCCAATTGTCTGTGTCCGTAGGGATGCTCCGCGTCGGCGGGTTTGCCCGCCATGCGCATGAATACCCCTACTACCACAGAATAAGCCACATCGGAGGTGGAATTCACCCCATCGGCAAGCAGCGCGGGACTATGCCCCACAACGCCAATCGTTGTTTTCAAAACTGCCAATAAAATATTAGCTGCCAGTCCCAAATTGACTGCCAGCATACTCTGTCTCTCTCTATTTTTCACTACAGGTTACTCCTCCTAACTGACTATCTGGCTAAACCGCGTCGCGATATGCACGCTCTACGCGTTCGACCAAAGTTGACCATGTGAAACGCTCCGAGACTATTCGCTGTGCCCCTATGCTCATACGTTTGCGTCTCGCGCTATCTCGCAGCAGTCCAGTTACTGCCGCGGCGAAGCGCATCGTCTCGTCGGGGGGAACGAGCAAGCCGGTTACCCCAGATTCAATGTATTCGCGATTTTGTCCTACATCCTCGGCGACGACCGGCACACCCGCTGCCAATAAATCAATCAATTTAACCGCGCACTTTGTGCGGTTAATCAGTGTATCGTCGAACGGATAAATCGCCACGTCTGCCTCCGCGAATATCGCGGGCAGTTCCGCTGGCTCGACCCAGCCGCGACATTCTACCATTTCGGTTAAACCGGCGTTATCTACCATAAACAGAAACTCGCGTTCCTCACCGAACAACCCCTTGCCCACCACCAGCAACCGCGCGGTCGGTATCTCGCGCCGCACCTGCCGAAAGATGTCCAGCACGCGCGCCACTTCAAACTCGAAGAAGCGCGTGTAAAGCAGAACAGTCGGGTAATGCGTACCACGCTCGCGGCGCGGCAGATGATTGAGCGACCGCGCCCCGTTCGGAACGTAGAAGACGCGCTCCGGGGGGATGCCCATGCTCCACGCGATTGTCTCTAGGGCGCGGCTGGCAACGGTCAGTGCGTCCGCGTGACGTAAGCCCCACTGTTCCTGCCACGCGAAAATCATCTTTTGCGCTCGGGAGTAATTCTCGAGATCATTCCACCCCCCCGCGCCTTCCCAATCATCAGTATCCACCACTAACCGCGCCCGCGATAACCTCAGTCGCTGCAACGCCCACACTGAGAGGGCAACGAAACCTGAGTGCGCTTTGGGTTTGAAACAATGTATCACGTCAGGATTATCTGCTAGAACGCGGCGTAGTAATCGCGCGATAATTATCGGGTGAAACAACGGTGATGCCGAAGGCAAGGAAATGTTGATGATACGAACACCATTCTCCTCCCATTCACGCCCGCTATCCGCAGGATAGTTCCACGGCGGCAAATAAAGAGTGACGCAATGCCCGCGCTGAACCAACGCATGTGCCAGCGGCAAAGCGCGCACCGCCATCGTCCCTTTCGGGCGCATTCCGAACTGTCCTGTCATTGCAACTTTCATCGAGATGAATTTTATAACATAAACGCGCGATTACAAAATAGGCGCGGCATACCTTAGACATTATATCGATTTATTTGAATCGGTGGTTAATAGAACGCGGATTTTCCTGATTTAACTGATTTGCGCTGATTTTTGTATTCTTGATTAGCAAAAACCGCGTCACATCCCCAAAAATCTGCGAAAATCAGGGCAATCTGCGTCATCCGCGTTCAATTAACTACACCCTAACAAATCGAGATAAATTCTCTTAGTTGTTATGAGTGAAACGTAACGCGTGACGATTTCCTATGAGTTTCTCGATAGTGCGTGATCTAACACAAAGTCGTGAAAGGACACTGAAAATGAAAAAAGCGTGGGCTTATCCCCGCGCTTTTCTTTGTTGTTTCAAAAGAGTGTGTTATAATGTGAAGCGATATCGAGCAGCTTTGTTGTGAGCGAATGGGAGGAGAGACAAGAATGACTACTATCCAAGTAAACCCAGCGGTGAATGTATTGACCACTGTCGCGGAGCGATTAGTTACAACAGGGATGTACTCATCACCAGAAAAGGCGATAGTGCAAATTGCCCTGACTCACATCGACCGCGAGATTGTCACTTTGGAACAGCAGATTGCGCGGTGGCGCGAACAATATAGCAAAACTTTCGAGGAGTTTACCGCCGCGTTACGAAATCAGGCGACGATGGAGCAAGAGATAGCTTGGGAGGAGTGGGACGATGCGCGGTTAAAACTAGCGATTCGGCGAAAGAGCAAACAGGAACTACTGAGCTATGTTGCCCGCCTTAACTGACGTACAAACTTTGTTGACACGCTGGCGTGAAATCCAGCATGTGCGCGTCCTTGATTACGAGTCCGACGTGGGAATAATTGTAATGTACAAAATACGTTGTGATTTACCTAGTGGATACAATCTGCAAATTCGGCTACGACAGCGCGGTCACGCTATTGAGTATTCATACCAATTATTCACCAACGTTCCCATCATTCGTTGGGATAACGCACCGCATCACCCTGCAATCGCGACATATCCTCACCATTTCCACAATGAGAAGGACGAAGTATGCTCATCTAATTTGTCTGGTAATCCGCTAACTGATTTACAACAAGTGATTCCTATCGCGCTGTTGCATATTCAAACGCACTAACATATACCGAGCGTGACGCGATAATTGCATTAGCACAATAAGAAATTTTACTTTCAAACCAAAGGCGCGGGCTTATCCCCGCGCTTTTCTTTGTTGTTTCAAAAGAGTGTGTTATAATGTAAAATGGTTATGTGAGCATAGAATTTAGTTTGCCTGAGGAGAATATGACATGCTTCAATTGACAATGGATTTGAATTCATCGGCAGCAGTACTTGGTACCGAACCTAGCTTGTTCTTGGAGTTTGCGAAACGCGAACATCTTGCAGGTATTCTCAAATTCGACAACGATTGGCGCGTTTCCATTTTCACATTGGCGCGAGTTTTGGATACTTCCCCCGATACATTGTTGGAATTCCTCGAAGATTACGCGTTGGGGCAATTGATTGCTGAAGTTGAAAATGAAGAATTACTTGAAGGCGAAGCGGGCTGGCAAGCGTATCAAGTCTATCTAGCAGAGGAACAAAATTAATGTGGCGCGTACAGTACACTCGAACCTTTTTCAAGGAACTGTCCAAGTTACCCGCGCCGGTAAGAACGAAAATTGAGCAAGTAGCCTTCGGGAAAGAAATCAAAAATGACCCATTCCTACGCGGTAAGGTACAAAAACTAGAGGGCTATCAAGAGTATTACAAAATACGCTTTGGTAACTATCGCGTGGGCTTGCGTATAGACTTTGAAAACAAGGTTATAGAACTCCGCAGAGTATTGCATCGAAGAGATATCTATCGTAAATTTCCCTAACTTATTCACATCACACCGAATCAATTATTTTGCAGTAGTTACTCATCACTTTTTACTCATTACTATGATCGGACAACTTATCGAAGACAGATACCAAATAACTGACATCTTAGGCACA
>CAZSIG010000137.1:0-8484 GCA_964606195.1 uncultured Anaerolineales bacterium | reverse complement strand
GGATTGTGCGACGCGGACAGGACAATCCCCAGTTGCGCGTCTAATTTGGTGGTTAAATACGCGATACCGGGAGTCGTGAGCACTCCCAGATGTATCGTATTGACCCCCCGCGACATCAATCCCGCCGCGAGGGCGTGCTCCAACATCTCACCGGATAGCCGCGTATCTCTACCAATTACCACAGTGGGATGTGGCGCGTTCCCATTGGACATCAAAAAGCTACCGATAGCCTGTCCAATGCGCGCTACAAAGGCGGGCGTCAAAGGCCACTGATTAGCTACACCGCGAATACCATCCGTACCGAAAAGTTGTCTCGCTTCCGTCATTATTCTCGTTCCTCTCCTAAAATTGTCCCGCTATAAATTGTCGCTATAAACTCGTTGCCGATTTCCATGAACTGTGGCGCGGGTTTTCTCGCTTCCTCACAGCGGCGAATCATGGTAGCTATGCCGGTGCCGTATCCTTCGCCATATCCTAACGCTCGGAGAAAGTACGCGATGGTGGGGTTGCGCGTCTCTTGTTCTCCGAAGGGCAATAACTCTAAGCTGATACTACCGGGCAGTCTGCCGGGACTTCGTACTTCCAAACGATCATCGTACAGAAAAACGCGCACATTAGCGGAGCGGCTGTAATCACGGTGCATCACAGCATTAGTTACTGCTTCGCGTACTACAGGGGGCAAATATTCGGGCTGATCTTCACGCTTGAAGCTCTCGATGCGTGCGCTCATATTGCTATGCCGCGCGACAAACTGCGCGGTCATGTCAATGCTTTCCGGCAATGTCGTATTTATTTCTTGGCGATCGATAATCCGATCGTTGCGTAGTTCTGTTCCCTTGAACCGCGCCAGTCGCAATCCAATTTGGGGCAGATACCGCGCAGGCTCATCTCCGAAGATGGCTATTCCCGCTACCGTTGCCAGCAAATCACCATTCTGCTGAACCAAAGCATGTAGATTAAGTAATAACTGCTGTGGGGCAATCGGCAATTGCCGCAGGTCTATCCCGCGTACTTGGCGCAAATATCGGCTCACTTTGGACAAATCTAAGTTCGCGAACTCCGTGCCCCATACTGGAGATTGGTCAAAGTAAACGCGACCGCTCTCTTGATATAGTCGCCCAATTTCATCCGGGGTGGCAACGCGTGTGGTTACACCATGCCGCAAATAGACAGTACGTTTATGCGCGCCCTCTTTGACAGCATGTGGCTTGAACGCGCCGCGTGGAACATAGATAACCAATACAGATTGACCTTGCACCGGAACGATTTCGTAAGTCAGAGATAGTGGGGGAGCAATCGTTTCTGTCCCCACTTGCATGAGCCACTCTTCATATCCTGAGCGCAAAGTTATTCCCGCGATGGTGCCATTATCATCAACGCCTATGAGTATCGTTCCCCCGCGCCGATTAGCTAACGCGACTATTTCTCGCGCCAATCGTTCGGCACGTTCTATCTCTCGTTTTAGTTCAACCGATTCTGATTCACCCTCGGCAATCAGAGCTAGCAATTCACTCTCGTTCACTTTTTCGCCACTTCAGGTCGCTTTAATCCCATTTTGCAACATCTCTATATCCGCGTCCACCATCATCTGGATTAAGCCCTCAAAAGTTACATCAGGTTTCCAGCCGAGCTTAGTCCGCGCTTTGGTTGGATCTCCTACTAATTGATCCACCTCCGCGGGACGCATGAAACGCGGATCGGTCTTAACGTAGTCCTTATAATCTAATCCAACGTGACTGAACGCGACTTCGCAGAGCCGGCGCACCGAATGGGTTTCGCCCGTCGCTACCACGTAATCATCGGGCGCCTCTTGCTGTAACATCATCCACATCGCCTTGACGTAATCTCCCGCGAACCCCCAATCGCGTTCGGATTCGAGGTTGCCCAAGCGCAGTTCTTGCTCCAATCCCAACTTAATTCGCGCCACCCCATGAGTAACCTTGCGGGTAACGAACTCCAAACCGCGCCGTGGGCTTTCGTGATTGAATAATATACCAGAGCAAGCGAAGAGATCGTAACTCTCGCGGTAATTGACCGTAATCCAATGCCCGTAGACTTTCGCCACGCCATAGGGACTGCGCGGATAGAACGGGGTAGTCTCTTTCTGCGGCACTTCGCGCACCTTGCCGAACATCTCCGATGAACTAGCTTGATAGAATTTGATATTTCCATCAATAGTACGAATTGCATCTAGCATTCGCGTCACGCCAAGCGCGGTGAATTCGCCAGTCAGCACGGGCTGTTTCCATGATGTGGGCACGAAAGATTGTGCCGCGAGGTTGTAGACCTCTTGCGGTCGATATTCACGCAGGATGTTAATCATCGAGACCTGATCGAGCAGATCGCCATGAGCCAGCTCGATCTGTCCTTGAATATGGCTGATGCGATCGAAATTGATAGTGCTCGTGCGCCGCACCATGCCGATAACTTCGTATCCTTTCTCCAACAGAAATTCTGCCAAATAGCTACCATCTTGTCCGGTAACGCCGGTAATTAAAGCTCTCTTTGTCATAATTTTAGGTTAATCCTCTCTCAATAAGATAAAAATAAAACGTGATGCCTGAAACGTATCGCGTAGTCTATTTACCTTATCACGTTTTACGCATTACGTTTCACGTTTCACGTCTTCGTCTCTTCGCGCCAATAATTCAAGGTATCGCGTAAACTTTGTTCGATTGAAATCGCGGGTTTCCAACCTGTTTGTTGATGAAATTTAGCGTAATCACAAGTTTTGACCGGAATATCCGAGGGGCGCATACGCGCGGGGTCTTGCTTAACCGTGATAGGAACATGGCTCTCCGCTAACAGGAAATCGAGTACGTATTGGATCGTGTAAGAGTTGCCAGAGCCGATATTGTAAACTTCGCCCAAAACGCCCCGCGTTATCGCCAAGTGATAGGCGCGCACCATATCGCGCACATCGGTGAAGTCGCGCTCCGCGCTCAGATTGCCCACCGACATTTCCGGCGGTTGATTTCCCGCTTCTATATCAGCGATCTGCTTGGCAAAAGCGGAGACGACGAACGAGGGACTTTGGCGCGGTCCGATATGATTAAAGGGGCGAACGCGCACTATCGGGAGATCGTGACTGAGGAAATATTGATAGCCAAGAAAATCCTGAGTGATTTTACTCACCGCGTAGGGGGTGTTTGGGCGCAAAGGAGCATTCTCGTTTATCGGCATCTCCTCTGGCGCAATCAGCCCATGTTCATCTGCCGAACCGATGACCAGAATACGCGGGGTCAATCTCAAGCGTACACATGCCTCTAAGATGTTCAATTGGATGGTGATATTATTTATGAGGGTTTCCGCGGGGTTGTCCCAAGATTGCGCGGTTTCGGCGCGCGCCGCCAGATGAAAGATGTAATCCGGCTGCGCGTCTTCAATCTTGGTAATAACATCGTGAATATCGTTGAGATCAGTCTCTATCAGAGTTATGTACGGACAAAGCGGCGCGATACGAGCTGTGCGGCACACATCCGCGCCCCAGACCTCCCAATCTGTATCTCGAAGCAGCATTTCAGCCAAATGGCTGCCAGCGAAACCGGCGATACCAGTAATTAGTGCGCGCAACTTTCCTCCCGAATATGTTAGTTAAATGTAATACAAAACCGACGGTACTTAATGCGTGTGATAAATTATCTTCGCGGTTACGTGCAGGATTGTACTGCAAATTGTTGATAAGGACAAATGGTATAGCAATATTTGGTCATATGGGTTTCCTGGTGGAGCGTAAGTATTCTATCTATCTTCCCGCGAACTGCAAGCTCGCGGGAAGCTAAAATGAGGCATTAACCATCATACGCGGTTAAACATAGGGCATAGTAGCAGGCACATCCATTTTTCGGCAAGGGCAGTTTAGCTATTTCACCTTAAAGCCCATATGAGCGAAAAAATAAAGCACAGGCATTGGTTTATGAACCTTTTGCCTATGCTTCCTTATTGTAACTGCTTTAACAAAGATCGATAATTCTGGAGGGCAAAGCAAGCTCCGCGCTCCAGCAACGCGCCGTTAAGCGCGCCAAATTTTTTTGTTCAGTTTCTATACGCGGTCATAATTAGCTAGCCCCTCGTAATCCGCAGACCACGCCTGTGCCTATTCGCGCCCCAATGGCGAAATCAATCCTTACACCTCAAACCTATATCCAACACCGCGCACAGTGCGTAAATGAATTGGCATATTGGGATCATCCTCTATCTTACCGCGCAGCCAATGAATATGTACATCCAACGTACGCGTATCCCCAATATATTCGGTCTCCCATACATTTTTCATCAAATAACGACGAGTCAGAACCTCCCCCTGACGCAGCATAAAAATCTTGAGCAACTTAAACTCTTTGGGGGTCAACGGGAAAGTGTGCCCAGCCTTAGTCACACTACGCGTTTCCAAGTTCAGGGTTATATCCCCGACGCGCATCGTCGGCGCGTCTTGAGCCCGTACTATCTTTCTGATTCGCGCCAAAACCTTGCGCGTTGTCAGCGGACGCGGCAAATAGGCATCAGCTCCAATATTATCGCGAATACTAACTCCCTTATCCACGATTGCCAAAACGGGAATATTCAACCTTTTTCTAACGGATCTGAAATCCTCGCGATGCCGTTTCCCATCCAAAATGATTAAGTCAGGGCGTTCGCTCTCGATACGTTCTAACACCTGGCCATTGTGGATGCTAGAGACTTTATACCCTTTCTGCTCTAACTCTGGCTGTAAATCCCTCAAAGTCCCTTTTTCATCTATGATCATTATATTCTTCATTGCAATCATTTGCACCTCCATTCGGTTGTCACAGCCGCTCAATCGCTGCTTCAACATGAAAGCGCCCCCCAAATCGTCATTAAGATATTCAAGTTTATTAACCCCATTATAAGTGAATAACTATTCCTTTTCAATAGTAAAATTGTCCTATTGTTATCTTAAAAAACAAAGCTCCCCGCGAGCCTTCGGGCTCGCGGGGAGCTTAGAGTTAATTTCTCGGAAATTACTTCTGACTATTCACCGCGCAAACTACGTAGAACCTCCGCGCTAAAAGGATTGTTCCCCTCACGTAGTTCTTCTATCCATGCGCGGCGCGACTGAATGTAATACGCCCAATCCGCTCCGGACTGCTTCTCCGCCCACTCCAAGAAAATCTCAAAATCGCGCGCCGCGTCTTTCGCGCGTCCCAACAACGCGTAGGTCAGACCGCGACTATCGCGGCTCAGGGCGGTGGGATCATGCTCTACGGCGCGGTCGCAGTACGGCAGCGCATCTTCTGGTTTTCCCATCAAGCTCAGTTCCCAGCAGAGCGCGTTGTTCGCGCCGAGTGCATTTGGCTCCAGCTCTTGTGCATAGCGCAGGTCTGCTAGTGACTTTTCGTCATACGCGGCACCCAACGCGAAATAAGCCAAGCCGCGATTGAAATACGCGGCGGTGAGCGTAGGCGCAAGCTCGATAGCCTGTCCAAAATCAGCGATGGCGCGTCGCAAATTATCGTCCTCTCCCAATGCTAGATAAACCGCGCCGCGATTATTGTACGCGGAAACCAGCGCGGGGTTGCGCTCGATAGCGCGAGTGTAATAATCTGTCGCCTGCTCCGCGCTTCCCTGCTGCCCATAGATATACCCCAACGCGAAGTAGACACTCGCCAGTGCGGTTTTCTCCCCCGGCGGATGACTCAGGGCACGCTCGAAGGCGGCTAATGCCCGCTCATAGCGCCGCGCCGCGTAGTGTACCTGTCCTACGCTGACCAGGGCGATCCACCGCGCGGTTTCGGGTAATTCGGTGTTAATAATCGCGCTTAAGTCCGCTGACGTTGCCACCTGGCGCATCATCGACTCTAGTTGTTGTGTTTCTGTTTCTTGTGTTAGTGTGAAATTGGCTAACACGCGTCCGCTGTCGTATTCGCCCCAGATGACCAGCGCGGCGTTGTAATCGCTTCCCAATTTTATCGCCTCTGCACGGCTGGAGAGTGGTTGTATCCACACCGCGACGCGGCTGTCTATCAATTCCTCACGCACGAATTCACCTTCTATCGCCTCACGCACGCGTCCGGCAACGTTGTATCCCACATTTCCCGCGTAGTTGGCGAACTGACTGACGATGACCAGCGTTTCGTCCGGCGCGGCGGGCGCGATGGCGTGAGATTGCCGCTGCCTCTCGCGCCACTCTACTATCCCCCATCCGACAAGCGCGCCAAAAATAATCAACGCGATGATAGCCATTACCAATCTCCAACGGGCTGCAGGAACAGGAAATACTCTTTTCATTACCACCGCTTCTGAATTCGGCAGTTCGGCGCTAGGCTTCGATGTTGATTTGTGAACCTCTTGAACCGGCGCGGGGGGCACGACAGGTGCCTCGGGAGAAAAACCCGCCGCGAGAAGCAGTTCATCGCGCTCTGATGTGGTCAAGCGCAGTTTCTTAGCGCACTGCAACACATCATCGCGATGACGCGGGCGCGCGGTTTCGCCCTCTTTCCAGCGGAATATAGTCTGACGGCTCACGCCGATGCCGCGCGCCAACTCCGCGTCGCTGACGCCGGTGCGCGTCATGTATTGTGAAATTAGCTGTCCAAATGTTTCCATATCGCGGTCAGATAAATCAGAAAAGCCATCGGATTTGAGTGACCGGTGGCTTTCGTACTTTGCTGTCCGTTTTTATCATCGCTGTTCCATTTTAGCATAAATCCTTTGTAACTTCAACTCCATCGTGCAGTATTGGTTCGGTCTGATTTGATTTTCCCCGGTCATGCTCCTAGCCCTTGTCCGCGAGGGCGGTATAGGGGCCCCAACGCCCCCGCGGACGGGGGCTTAGAGCCGTTCGCCGCGGTATCCGATTTAACTGAACCAATGTCCATCGTGCAAAAAGGGTAATTATCAGCGCGGTTACACCGAATGTTACGCAACTGCCTCTTGAAATGCAACGCGCCGCGTGGTAAATTGGACACAATTCAAGGCGTTATTCCCATAACGCCACCATATATTGTAAAAAGAAAGAAGGAGGCAAGTACCATGTTAAACAAAATCAAATCTCAAGTATTGGCGATCGGAATGAGTATCGCGGTGTTGGCAGCCGGATGCGCCGCGCCACAAGACGCCAGCAAGGCGCGCAGCCGGGCGATGATTAACCAGGGAGTAATCGTCCCCGCGGAGGAGGTGCGCGTCGCGGAGTACCTCAACTATTACGAGCAGCACTTCCCCGCGCCGATGGAGACCGCGCTCGGCTTGGATTTACGACTGGGCAATGAGAATATCCCCACAACGGGCGGCGAAGCGTGGCTGCAAATCGGTATTCAGGCGCGCGAGGCGGAGGACGAACAGACCGCGCCGCTTAACCTCGCGCTGGTGATCGACCGCAGCGGCTCGATGGACGCGCCAGACAAGTGGCAGTATCTACAGCGTTCGCTGCGCGTCTTCTTCCGCAGCCTCGACGCGGACGACATCGTCGCGGTGGTCGGCTACGACGACGACGCGGAAGTGGTGCTCTCCGCGCAGCGCGTCGGCGACGGTCGCTGGATTGAGCGCACTATAGAACAACTGTATCCGCGCGGTTCGACCAACCTCCACGCGGGCATGATGCGCGGTTTTCAAGAGGTGGATAAGAATTTCGACATTCGGCGCAACAATCGCGTCATTCTGTTGACCGACGGCATTGCCAATCGCGGCGTGACCGAACCTGACCGAATCGCCCGCGATGCCCTCCAATATAACGAGCGCGGCATCTATCTCTCCACCATCGGCTTGGGCTTGGATTTCAACGATGATCTTTTGAGTACACTGGCGCGGCAGGGCAAGGGCGCGTATCACTTCATCGACTCGGCGGAGGAGATGGACAAGGTGTTTCGGCAGGAGGTCGCAGGGTTGGTGGAGAAGGTGGCGCGCGATGTGACGGTGACAGTGCGCCCCGCGCCGAGCGTGGAACTTATCTCGCTCACCGGCTACGACGGCAAGCCGCCCAAGGGCGCGGTGCAAATCAAGATGCAAGAGTTGGGTACGGGCGACAGTCAAGTGCTGCTGGCGCAGTTGCAGGTGCGGCGCGGCGGGGATCACACCAGCGTACTCGCGACGGTGACGCTCGACTACTTTGACATCGTCGCCGACCGCCCCGCGCAGGTGACGCAGGAGATCACCGCGTACGCGGGCGCGCATGAGGGTTACGACCCGCTGTGGGATTTGGAGATACTGCGCAATGTGACTATCCAGCGCACCGCGGAGGGGCTGCGCGAGATTGACCAGTTATATCAAGCGCGGCGGTATGATGAAGCGTGGAACCGCGCGTATGACCTGGAACAAGCCCTACGCGACGCGGCGCAGCTTACGGGCGACGATGCGCTGTACGAGGACGCGGAGTTGATGCGGCGGTATCAAGATGTGTTGGCGGAGCAGATTCGCTCCGACGGCGGGCGCGTACCACAGCGGAACGCGAATACAACAGAACGGCCCTATCGCGGACGCGTCACGCCGACGGCGCCGGTGTTGGAGGTGAAGTAACAATAATAGCTC
>CAZSIG010000136.1:0-8527 GCA_964606195.1 uncultured Anaerolineales bacterium | reverse complement strand
GCGATCTCCGCCGCCGTCGGCTGCTCCAGCAAATTCTCCAGTGTCACCTTCGCCTGTGCTACCTGATACTCCGCCGCCGCGATATCTGCTGCCGTAGGCTGCTTGAGCAAATCCGCCAGCGTAGCCGCCGCCTGATCTACCTGCGCCATCGCCGATAGTATCTCGCGGTCGGAGTAGCCGTCCAGCGCGATGTTATAATCTGCCAGCGCAGCTTCGTACGCGATCGTCGCCTGCTCCAGCGCCGATGCCTGTGCCGACATCCCTACGTTGTTCTGCCATGCCACCTCATCATACGCGGTTTGCGCTTCCTGCACCGCGATCTCCGCCTTTTTGAGATTCGCTTTCGCCACTGTCAATTCGTCCTCAGTGTATCCCGCTTCCAATCGCGCCAACTCTGCCTCCGCGCTCTCCAGCGAGGTACGCGCCGCTGTTATATCCTCTGAGTCGGGACCTGCCAACACATCCTGATAGTTTTCCTCCACGCTGCGGAGCGACGCTTCCGCCGCCGCGATTTCCGCTTCACTAGGTCCCTCCAGCGTTTCATCATAGCTCGCCTGCGCGCTCTCCAGCGCGGCTTGCGCCGCCGCGATATCGTAATCTTCCGCCTGCACCAACAATTGTGCCAACTGTTGTTTGCTGACCGCTAGGCTCGACTCTGCCTGTGCGATCTGCAAATTGAGGTCATCAGCCTCCAATTTCGCTAACACCTGCCCGGCAGTGACCGTATCGCCCTCGCTGACCAGTATCTCCGTCACGCGCCCGCCAGAATCGAAACCTAACCCTACTTCTGCCGATGCCGCGATATTGCCCACCGCGTCGATCTGTGCGCTGATAGTCCCGCGCGTCACTTGAAACATTTGCATACTAGCCGCGGCTTCTTCAGGGGTTTGCCGGGCGTAAACGTACCGATAGCCGAAATACCCCCCCGCGCCTAACACCGCTAAAACTAACAACATCACAATAAACTTTTTCATTATCTCTTTAACCTCCATAAATTATTTTATCTGTTTTGATTGGTTACGAAGCGGCGTTATGGGGATAACGCCCTAACACATCGCGCCATTACTCCGCCCAATCCAACACCCGTTCGTTCGCGTAATTGTAATAAATATCCCCCCCTAACCCATCGGGGAACATCGGATGCTGGTCACTGCCGTCCGCGTTCACGGTATATATCTGCCCCCCGCTCGCGGTCTGCAAGACGATTTTGCCCGCCAAGCCGGTAGAATTCGGCACGGCTGCTGCTGTTGATGTGACTGCAACTGTTACATCTGCCGCCGCGTTCTCATCTGGCGGTATACACAGCTTCCAGCCGACCTCCACACTATCGGGGTTGATTATCTCCGCGAAACTATCATCTTGCGCGCGCCGCGCGTTGGTCGCTGCGATGATCGCGGGGTACGCGGAGTATGTCCCCAAATACTTGCTCGCGAGTTTGCTCAGCGTATCGCCCGCGAGGATAGTATATTCTTTCGCGCAGGTTTGTTCCTGCGCGTAGATCGCGCCGGGCAGCGCCGCGCTGATTATGACTAAAGTTATCAAAGTTCCCCATATTTTCCTCATTAGCTCACCTCCCCAGATTTTTTTGTTGCCCATAGCATAACGCTAAATTGTGAAGAAATTGTGTAGAAGTTATGGGAAAGTGGTGAATAATACCCTAATAAGCTATGCAGGAAATAGAACGCGGATTTTCGCGGATTCACGCGGATAAAGGGTGCAAATCCTGAAAATCCGCGTTAATCCGCGTCCCTAAAAACTGCTTAGCCATCCAAAAACTTATTTAGGAACAAGTCTAGTAGACTCCTACATTAACCTAAAAACGCTCCTCTAACTATTATGTTAGAAGAGCGTTTTGATTTGTGCTCACGAATTTTCACGGAATGCAAGCCAACCCGTCTCCCGCTGGTGCGATACCACACTCATGCAACAGCCGCCCGCTCATATTTCGCGTAGGTGCTTTCGCTCTGGGAGAAAACCGCGAACACGCTATTGTTGTTTATCTAGCTTAGTCGTAATCGTTGTAGTTTCTTCTACCACCACCGCCGCCGCGGTTGTAACCACCACCACCGCCGCCGCCACCTCTGCGTCTTCCGCGATCTTCTCTGGGGCGAGCCTGGTTGACTCTCAGGTTACGGCCCATCATCTCTTTGCCATCTAGTTCCGCTATAGCTGTCTGCGCCGCTGAGTCGTCCGCCATCTCTACGAAACCAAAACCTCTGGAACGTCCGCTAAATTTGTCTTTAATGATCGCTACGGACGTAATTTCACCGTAGTCCTCAAAAACCCGTCGCAATTCGTCCTCATTGGCATCATAGGACAGGTTACCCACATAGATATTCATCCTCAATCTAATCTCCTGTTACTTAACTGAAAGTTTGATTACCCACTTCTGTGTTATACACAGCAGGTGCGCCACGCGGGCGGCTGGTGGCGCCGTCACATCCGTGTTGAGATGGGAATAGATGCTAGAGAACGTATCATCTCAACAAAACGCTAGCAATGATACCATACTTCGCGATTTTAAGCAAAAACAACTTCGTATAATGCTAAAGTCAAATTGCTTTTCGCCCCGCGTTATGTCTATTTGTGTAGTAGGCTATTAAACTGATATAATTAGAAGCGGGTGACGCTGCGTTGGCTTTCTCAAAGTAGCCGCGGGTTTCACGCTCGCGCCATTCGCTCTCGACAAAGGATTGTATATCGTTCCAAACTCGCGCAGAGCGAGTAAATACGCGATGATGAGAAAGTTCTACGTTAGATGTTTAATTTGGAGTATAGTTTTCGGTATTGTTAGAAGAGGAGGAAATCATGAATAAGAAAGTTATCGGTATTTTGACATCGGGAGGAGATTGTCCGGGGTTGAACGCGGCGATTCGCGGTGTGGGCAAAGCGGCACACTCTCTGGGTATACAAGTTATTGGTTATCGTGACGGGTTTAGGGGGCTGGTGGAAAACCGCTACATTCGGCTTGACAGCAGCGCGCTATCAGGGATTCTCACCATTGGTGGCACGATATTAGGAACGAGCCGCGATAAGCCGCACAAGATGCCCGTCGGGGGGTTGGGGACGATGGATATGACAGATGTCGCGGTAGATAATTACAGTAAACAACATCTTGACACATTAGTCTGCCTGGGAGGAGGTGGTACGCAGAAAAACGCGTACCGCTTGTTGAAGAAAGGGTTGAACGTTGTCACATTGCCTAAGACGATTGATAACGATGTGGCTAAAACAGATGTAACCTTCGGCTTCGATACCGCGATGACCATAGCTACAGAGGCGATTGATCGTCTACATACTACCGCTGAGAGTCATCACCGCATCATCATTGTGGAGATTATGGGACACAATGCGGGGTGGTTAGCTCTAGGTTCAGGAATTGCTGGTGGCGCGGATGTGATCCTCATTCCTGAGATTCCCTATGATGTAGAGAGCGTCGCGGACGCGGTGCTACATCGCAGTCGCAGCGGCAAACGGTTCAGCATTATCGCTATGGCTGAGGGCGCGCTATCCAAAGATGAAATTAAGGCTGAAAAGGATGATAAGAAGAAAAAAAAGAAGAAGAAATCTAAGAAAGAGGTTGTTATTGAAGAGGTAGAAGGGGTAAGTATACGACTCTCGCGCCAGTTACAGGAATTAACCGGTTTGGAGACGCGCGTTACTTCCTTGGGGCATTTGCAACGGGGGGGAATTCCTTCCCCAGCAGATAGATTGCTCGCTACCCGTTTGGGTACCGCGTGCGCGGAGACGATTAGTAAGGATGTATTCGGCGTAATGATAGCCGTGCAGGGCGAAGAATGTGTTCCAGTGCCTCTAGAGAAGGTCGCGGGCAATCGCAAAATTGTTCCCCTAGATCATCCGTGGATTAGCAGCGCGCGTATGGTGGGTACTAATCTAGGAGATTAAGCGTATAAACCGCAGCGAGAAATCGGGTTTTTCTGAGAAGCCCGATTTCTTTGTGTTAGGGAGGAAAAATGACAAAGGAATTTTTGCACCCACGCGGAAATGTGTTCTATCGAAGGATGAATCATCCCCATCCGCTGATTGAACGCGGCGCGGGCGCGTGTCTCTACGACGCCGCTGGCAATCGCTACATCGACGCGTCTGGCGGTCCGATTCTCGTTAACGTCGGGCACGGCGTCGCGGAGATTGTCAACGCGATGGCGGAGCAAGCGCAACGAGTTGCCTACGTTCACGCGGAGATGTTCACCAGCGCGGCGGTGGAGGAGTTCAGCGCGGAGTTAGCTGAAGTGACCCCGATGCCCGCGCCGCGCTTTTTCTATTTATCCAGCGGGTCAGAGGCGATAGAGACCGCGATAAAATTCGCGCGGCAGTTGCAGGTCGCGCGCGGAGAGGCGCGGCGCGATCTAGTCATATCGCGGTGGTTCAGCTATCACGGCACGACCTTCGGCGCGCTGGCAGTGACCGGCAAGATGAAAATGCGCAAACTTTACGCGCCGATGTTTCGCGATATGCCCCATATTCCACCGCCATATTGTTATCGCTGCCCATTCAAGTTGAGTTATCCAAGCTGCGATGTTGCCTGTGCTGACGCGCTGGAACGCGAGATATTGTTGCAGGGTAAGGAGCGCGTCGCCGCGCTTCTGGTCGAGCCGATTAGCGGAGCGACGTTGGGCGCGGTGGTGCCGCCGCCGAAATATCTGCCGCGTATACGCGAGATTTGTGATGAGTACGGAGTGCTGTTAATCGCGGACGAAGTGATGACCGGCTTCGGGCGCACCGGCACATGGTTCGGCGTAGAACATTGGAATATAACGCCCGACGTAATGACGATGGCGAAAGGGATCGCGGGGGGCTATTTCCCCCTCGCGGTCGCCGCGATGCGCGGCGATTTGGTCGAAGAGGTGCGCGACGCGCACGGCGATTTCTCGCACGGGGGTACTTACTCACATCACGCGGTCGGCGCGGCGGCGGGATCAGCCACGCTGCGTTATCTACGTGAGCATGACTTGATTCACAGCGCGGCGCATAAGGGAAAAGTGTTAGGGGAGAGTTTACAAACCGCGCTGGCTGATTCGCTGGTGGTAGGCGATATTCGCGGTATCGGCATGATGTGGGGGATAGAGTTCGTGGCGGACAAGCGGAGCAAGGAGCCGCTACCCACCGCGCGGCATTTCGCGCGCGCGGTGGCGGACGCGGCGTTTCGGCGCGGGGTGATATTGTACCCCGGCGCGGGCAGCGTAGATGGAACACGCGGCGATCATCTGATGGTCGCGCCGCCGTTCGTGATTACCGAAACGGAAATGGGTGAGGTGATTGCGATATTGCGCGAGGTGATAGTGGACATGATAGCGCGATGAAAGTTTCTTTGACAAAAAGAATTTAACAGACTATAATTGTTCATTCGTAATGAAGAAAAAAACAGGTCTTTCTCGTAGTGGATCTTTTGAATTTCAGAGGATCATAGAGAAGAAGTTACCACTAATTACCCGAATTTTCACTAACGACGACCGCGAAGTGCGTAAGACCTGTCTAGTCAAATGAAAGGAGGTGGTAAGCCCACGATAAGTTGTTTAAGGTAACGCGTAGGATTTTCAACGATTATTAGATGAAGAGGGAAAAGTAGGAGGAACAATGAAAACGAAGCGAATTTTGAACTTGATGTTGGTGGCGTGTTTCCTGTTTGCCATGTTGCCCCTCGCGGTTGGCGCGCAGGAGCCGGTGACGATTACCATATTGGAGTCGGCTGACATTCATGGGCACATCTACAACTGGGATTTCTTCGGCAACAGCGAGTATGATCAGGGTTTGGTGATGGTTTCCACTATCGTTAAAGAGGAACGCGCCGCGGACCCCGATTTATTATTGCTCGATGGGGGAGATACTATTCAGGGAACGCCGCTGATTTACTATTACAACACTCAGAAAAAGGATGAGACCAACCCGATGGCGGTGGTTATGAACGCGATGGATTACGACGCGATGACTATCGGCAACCACGAGTATAACTACGGGCAGGTAGTGTTGGACAAATTCATCAGCGAGTGTGAATTCCCCGTAATGTCCGCGAACATTCGTAACGCGGATGGCAGCGAAAAGTATATACCTTACATCATCAAAGAGGTCAAAGGGGTTCAGGTCGGTATTCTGGGCTTGACGACCGTCGGCATTCCGGTGTGGGAAAAACCGGAACATATCGAAGGGTTGCGTTTTGACCAGGCAGTAGAGACCGCGCAGACTTACATACCAAAGATGAAGGAAGAGGGCGCGAATGTTATCGTCGTGCTGGCACACTCTGGAACGCACGAGGAGCCGGCGGATACGCGCGAGGATAACGCGTGGAAGACCGATTATCACGATTGGGTAGATAAGGGTTACGCGGATGTACCGGATCAAAACTTCATCATCAAGTTGTCCGAAGCGGTACCCGAAATCGATGTCTTGTTAGCTGGTCACGCCCACGCGTTGATTCCCGAAGCCTTCATCAACGGCGTGTTGATTGTCGAGCCTTACCGCTGGGGACGCGGCGTATCAAAAGTGACGCTGCAAGTCGATGCGGATGGCAATGTAATCGAGAAGAAGGGGGAATTTTTGAGCGCGGAGGGCTTGACGCCAGATCCCGAAATAATGGACTTGGCTAAGGAATATCAGGAAACCGCGATAGCGTACATCAATTCCAAGATTGGCACCGCGACGGGTGATTTCCCCGGTGGCTACGCGGCGCGGTGGAAAGATAGTCCGCTACCAGATTTCATCAACGCGATACAGCTCAAGATGGCGGAAGAGGCAGGATACCCGGCAGACATCTCGCTCGCGGCGATCTTCAACAACACCGGACAGTTCAAGGCGGGCGAAGTCACTATGTCAGACGTCTACGGAGTCTATCAATATGACAACACCCTGTACGTGATGGAAGTCACCGGTGATATACTCAAACGCGCTTTGGAGCATGATGCCAAGTATTGGGCGGAGTATGATCCTAATAATCCCCCCGCGACCGCGGAGGACTTGGTCGCGGGCGACGTGCGCGATTATAACTGGGATATGTATACCGGTATCGAGTACAAGATAGATCTCACCAAACCGGTCGGAGAGCGTGTGGTCGAACTCAAATACAACGGGGCGGATGTGGCACCGGATCAGACGTTCGTGCTGGCGGTCAACAATTACCGCGCGGGCGGTGGGGGCGGTTACAGCATGTTCAACGAAGGTAACATCATCTGGAAATCGATGTCCGAGATTCGCGATTACATGGCAGAATACATCGAGGCGAAGGAGACGATTGATCCCAATGAATACTTCGTGGATAACTGGACATTATTGCCCGAGAGCATCTATGAACAGGCAACGGCTGCGCCAGCGGAAGCCGAGCCCGCTACCCTACCGACCACCGGCGGCTCAACCGAGATCGAAATTACATACGTGCTCTACCTAGTGGTAGGGAGCAGCGTCGTCGCCGCGGGGCTTTACCTGCGCCGACGATTCGTCGAGACCGCGTAGTTGTAATTGATCAGCCTCTAATCAAGTGAGACCTCGCGATTGCATTTTCGCGACACTTGGGCTATAATTAAAGGGCAACGCGTTCCCCCAACGTGTTGCCCTTTAAATTCTGTCTAGGGCGCGGTTAGCCTTCTATGCCGGTGACATGCCATAGTTGATAGGTTATAATCTGTTGCCCTAGCACCATGTCTATCCGTATGTACTGTATCACGGAATCACCTCCTTTCATCGGGTGCAAGCCCGAGTTTAAAAAAAGTCCTGTAGGCATGGTGAAATTATATAACGGGACAGAGTTCCCCGCTCTGTTCCGTTCTTCTTTTTGTTGGTGCAACTCAAACTGTGAGCATAGTCACGATAGTCAATGTCATTAACGCGCTCAAAATCACTACCAGCATTATGGCAACCGTCGCGTTAGGTGGAATATTCCTATCGTTTGTCCACACCACCTCTTGTCCTTGATTAACGCGGTTGATCACTACTAATGCCCAACCAAGAACCACCGCGCTTACTAGATACAACCCCACCGCGTAATCTTGAACGAGGTAATAAATCGTGTTCATAATAAATCACCTTTCTTGTTACTCTTTGCCTATCTCAGTATTAGCACGCCTGTCACCGCGAGTAGTATGATAACCGCCATGATGGCAATGATCGTCATATAGCCCACTAAAAATCCCGCGTGATCGCGCTCCGCGCCGAATGGTGCCTTTCGTTGAAGCTGCCGCGCCCGGTGTATGAGCGGAAGGGTGATAGTTAGCACTACACCTCCGATAATGTAAAACCATAACGCGTTTTGTTTAATGAATTCAATCACCATCATTTGCTCGTCCATTATAACAGTATTGGGCGCGGTCGGTTTGACCGCTTATTCGCGTGTTTTATGCTGATTCGCTACGTTGCTTATACGATTTGTATACGCTGAGCTAGACGCCGCGTTCTTTCAAAAGGTTGCCTTTTTGGATGGATTCGTCGCAACTTGCATTTCGATCATTTTGGGGTGACTTTCCAATTGTGTATCAAAAATGTTCGAAACTCTACCGGACACTTTTTTCAAAACTCGGGTTTC
>CAZSIG010000135.1:0-8539 GCA_964606195.1 uncultured Anaerolineales bacterium | reverse complement strand
AGCTATCACCGCCCAAACTGCGCGAGCACATTGGGCGAATGTTGCGGAACGCCGCACCGTTTTGGCAATGCGACGCCCTTCATTTGAACCCGCCGCCGCCCGCCGCGCAGCAGTTCATCGCGCTGTCATTGTCCGAAGAGGAACAAACCGCGTCCGCGCTGCTTCAGGTGCTGGGCGAAAGGGGCATCGCGAGTTTGGTGGAAGAGGGACATGACGCGCATCGTATGCTCTGCATGACGGTACAACGCGGAATGCCGCTGGAGGCGATAGCGGTAGTGCGCCGCTGTCGCGCGCATTACGAGACGTTGCAACGCACCGGGCGCGCGGCATTGTGTCATGTACAGAAATGGAACGCGGATTTCTCTGATTTTCCTGATTTACGCTGATTTTCTGGAATGTGTCAAAAATACAAAAATCAGCGTAAATCAGGTCAATCTGCGTTCAATTAACTACGCGTTGACAAATCAAGTTAAACTGGGTCAACTCAGATTCGTGGGGTAAATTCTCGTAAATAGCGCTACCACGCGGGGGGTAATGCCTGCGTAGGGCGGCTTTCTTAGCCGCCGTTCTAGATCATTAGCAAAAACGGCAGGTAAGAAACCTGCCCTACTCCACAAATTTGAGTAGAGCCGTTAAACTCTAATAATTAGTAGGAGGGTAGAATGATGAAAATTTTGAATAGTGCATTGAGTATTGTAGGGGTTTTAGCCATCTCATTTCTGGCATGGACGGGAGGCGCGGCGAAACTGGTTCCCGAGACCGCGCTACCGGTGGCGCCGCCGCGCACATACTATACCGAACCGCGCCTCATTCACGTGACCGGTGATGCAGAGGTACGCGTCGCGCCCGACGAGGTATTGCTGACAATTGGCATAGAGACACAGAGTAGAAAGCTGAACGAGGCTAAGGATGAGAACGACGCCCGAGTACAGCGAGTGCTGGATCTCGCGGATGATTACGATATCGAGCGCCGCCATATCCAAAACAGCTACATCAGCATTTATCCGCGCTATGACAGTAGCTATGATAAACGCGTGCTGGTGGAGTACAGCGTGCGCCGCAATCTCGTTATCACGCTGAAAGACTTGTCCAAGTTCGAGGATTTGCTCACCGATTTGTTGGAAGCCGATGTCAACTACGTACACGGCATCGATTTTCGCACTTCAGAACTGCGCAAGTATAGAGACGAGGCGCGCGCGATGGCAATCGTCGCGGCGCGTGAGAAGGCGGTCGCCTTGGCCGCGGAACTGGGGCAGGAAATCGGGGAGCCTTACGAGATTAGGGAGGAGCAATCGAATTGGTGGTCGGGGTACAGCTATTGGTGGGGCGGCAGTTGGGGCAGCAGCGCGATGGCGCAGAATGTGATTCAAGATGTCGGTGGGGGGTTCGAGGGAGGCGATGGAGATGTCGCGCCCGGACAGATAAAGGTGAACGCCCGCGTCGCGGTCAGCTTCGCGCTGCGGAATTAGGTCTTTCTCCAAATAACGGTTATACCGGTGCATCTGCACAGGGTAGATAGCCCAGGGCTTTCTCAAAGTACAAACCGCGTGGTCAAAACTCTAGTAAGCTCTTGCCCAAGATGTCATGCTGAGTCCCCGTGCGGGGATAAACTACGCGAAGCATCTCATCTTCGCTATAAGTATTACCTGTTGCTTGGCATGAACAAAATTGACGGGCAAACGAGACCCTTCGCTGCGCTCAGGGTGACATATAATACCCACTGCGCGACTTTGAGAGAGCCCTAGTAGATAGCCCAATCGCGTTGGGCATTCGCGGTCATTCATAGTTAAAACCCGCCGACACGGTTGGCTCGCTACTCCCGGAGCGAAAGCCCTAAATAATAGCAGAAGCGCGTCTGTTTGGCAAAAGGAACAGGGTTGTTGGAACTACGAATGTTCGACTCGTATATTCCAGCAACCCTGTTGCGTTGCATCTAGCTTCTGACCTGGCGCGGTTGGGGAATGGTACGCTTGAGAAAAATGACATTCTTTCCGAGGGTTTGCTACCGCAATGCTTGGCGCGTTGCGTCTAGCAAATCCGCGAAGGTGAACGGTTTAGTGAGGTAATGATTTATCCCTAGACTCTTGAAGCGAACTTCATGTTCGCGGTCACAGAACGCGGTCATAGGCAACAAGAATGTTTGTGGATGACGCGTTTTTATTTTCTCCATCAACTCTATGCCATCTATACCCGGCATTCGTAAATCGGTGATCACCAAATCGAAAGACCGCGCCGCGATTTTAGCCCACGCGTCTTCACCGGAAGCAGCAGTCTCAACCTCGTATCCTTCGTCCAACTTATTCAATTTCAGGCTTAAAAATAAACGAATACTGTTCTCGTCGTCTACTACCAAGATACTTTTACGATCGTTCATGTGTGTGATTTCCCAAAGTTATGATCAGCAGCTCCCCTGAAAAAGTGATGGCATTCAGCAGGTTAAATTGATGGTGGTCTCAATCGATTTGTACGGGTAATAGTGCTAATTCGCGAAATACATCGTTATCCGCTAACGGCGCGGTTTCTGATACATAAGCCAGCGCGATAGCACCACTCAGACTCAGGGCTAAAATTAAAATGATAAATAGCAATTGCAGATATTCGGTCGTAGTCATATTACCCTCCTTATATATGGATGTTTGAAGATTCGTTATTATCTTTTTAAATTATATCACTAGTCACTGGTTTCTAACTGCCAAAAAATAACGTTAATTGCCAACTGCAACCGCGTATCTCTATGTGGCTGAGCTATTATCTCTTTGATTATTCGAGAGAAACGCGCTATAATGACTATCCGAAGCGAAAGGAGTGGCAAAATGAGTATTCCCCTAACTATCGGATTTCCGCGCATGATGAAAGAGAAGGGTGAAAAGCGCGTCTTTTTGCCAGAGTTCGTGCAATTCCTCACAAAATTGGGTTTAACAGTATTCATTGAAGAGGGATACGGCGCGCGTTCAGGGCTTACCTTCGACAATTATCGCCAAGCGAACGAAGCGGTGCGCATGTGTTCGCGGCGTGAAGCGTTTCAGCAAGATATCGTGTTAGTGCTGCGTTCGCCCAAGCTAGAAGAGTTTGAGCTGCTTCAATCGGGTAGCTGTCTGATCTCCATGCTGCACTTTCCGACGCGTCCCAAGCGCGTCTGGATACTGCGCGATCTGGGTGTCAATGCCATCGCGCTGGATTGCATCGCGGCGGATAACAACATCAGGTTGGTAGAGAATATGAAAGCGGTAGCCTGGAATGGTCTGGAAGTGGCTTTCGATGTGCTGGAGAATAATTGCCCCGATCTGCTGGGCGCGAAAAACGAGCCTGTCACCGTGTTGATCTTAGGCACCGGCATGGTGGGCAAACACGCGGTGGACGCAGTAACCAAGTTGGGCAACATCGAACGTAACAATCATTACATGAAACGCGGTGGCTCTGGTGCTATTGCCATAAGCGTAGGGCGAAATTTGTCGAGTAACGCCGCGGTGATGCAAAAGCTCTTTGGACAAGCTGATATTCTGGTCGATGCCACACAGCGTCGTGAGTCATCTAAGCCCGTAGTGCCCAACGCGTGGTTAGATTGGCTACCTGAACATGCCATCATTACCGACCTCGCGGTAGATCCTTACACGCTGGACACTGACCCGCCAGTAGTGCGCGGTATCGAGGGTATTCCCAAAGGCGATTTGGACAAGTATGTATTTACCGCGAATGATCCAAACTGGAACGATACAGTGCCTGATTCTATACCTTCAAAGCACCGGCGTACAGTAGCCTCGTGTTATTCCTGGCCGGGTATTCATCCTGAAGCGTGCATGAGGGATTACGCTGTGCAATTGGAACCATTGATGGAGGCATTGATGGCTAAAGGGTATGACGATCTCTCTTCGGAAGGCAGCTATTTCGAACGCGCCCTTTATCGCGGCACGTTGAAGTATTGGCTACAGTCCGGGCATTACGAGGATCGCCCGCGTTAGGCAGATAGACAGAGCAACGCGGAAAAACAATCTTTTCAGCAGATTTGGGATCGCGGACTGAATAACTGGCGCGGTCAGCGTCCCCGTAAAGGGGACGGCTACATTGTAGGCGCACCCTTTATGGGTGCGTTTAGGCGGCTACTAACACTTTTCTCCAGCGCGAGCCAGAGCGAAACCGCGCAAGTTATTTAATTCTCATTCCTTAGTACTACAATGAGACTTCGCGCTAGGATGTCATTCTGCGCGACCAGCGGGAGCGAGGAATCTCGTTTTCCGGCGGACTATTACTTCCTGAACCGCGATTCTTCGTCGCTGCGCTCCGCAGAATGACATTTCTAAAGGGCTACGGTTACGAAATCTCGTTGTAGTGTTAGTGAATTAAGCTGATTAAACCGCGCTCATTAGACCTCATACGCGGTCATAAAATAGCAAAAAATACACTAGGGGCGAACTCGCGAGTTCGCCCCTTTACAATTTGAAAGATATTAGTTGCCAGAGCAAGGCGTATGTAGTAAAATTAAACATAGTTTATTTTTGTTAGAAACTACGCAATACTCCACGCGAGACGCGGTTTATGTCTCTGATAGAAGAGGCGGCACTGGTTCAGTTCTATTGGATTTCAGATAGACCAACGCGATTTAATCACGAATGTCGCGAATCTACGAATAGCCCGAATAATAAAAAAGGGAAATTCGCGTAATTTGGCCATTCGTAGTATTCGTGATCTATATCTAACTCAACTGAACTAGTCCCGAAGAGGAATAGCGATGGAAAATTTGAAGATGATGGCGGCGTATCTGCCCCAAGATCGGCTGGTGAGCTTGATCGCCGGAGAGGAATTACCAAAGCAGATTAAGGGCGCGGTGCTGTTCTGCGATATGAGCGGCTTCACCACATTGACGGAGATGCTGGCGGAAACGATGGGCTCGCAGGAGGGTGGCGAAATACTCAACGCGAATTTGAACCGCGTCTTCAAAACGTTGATAGATTGTGTCACTGATTTCGGGGGCAGTGTGCTGAAATTCAGCGGCGACGCGGTAACTAGCATATTCCCCGCGCGAGTGAGTGAGGACGAGTGTTTACGCACGGCGGTGGGATGCGCGTTAGAGATACAACAGGCTATGCGCAAGTTTGTGCGTGTAGACACACCAGCGGGGCCGATCTCCCTTTCGATTAAAGTAGGTATAGGTATGGGGGAGCTACAGCGGTTTATGGTCGGCGATCCAGAGTATGGGCTGTTCGATGTAATCGCGGGGGAGACGATTCGGAGCATGGCGCGCGCGGAACAGGCGGCGAAAGCGTGGGAGGTGGTGTTAGCCATGCCGTTGACCGAGAGCCTAACCGCGCTGGGTATTCGGGGAGAGCCGCGCGGCGACGATATGTCTCTAATTATCGAATTAGAGGGTGATGTAGCTAAAACGCCCCCGACGCCGGTAGACTGGAGCCGCGTCAATACCAGAAAGATGACCGCCGCGATGCGCCCGTTCATTCCCAGATCGCTTTACGAGCAGATTTTATCGGGGCAAACAGTCTTTCTGGCTGACCTACGCCCGGTGACGATGATGTTTGCCGGGTTTCGCGGCATCGACGTGGCAAATGATCCCGGCGCGGTGCACAAGTTGGACGATTACGTGCGCGCCATGCAGCGCGTCGTGGCGCGGTATGGCGGGCGATTGAATGAAGTGGAGATTGGCGACAAGGGAAATCTCTTCGTAATCCTGTTCGGCGCGCCGGTGGCACATGAAGATGACATCAGTCGCGCCATCAACTGCGCGCATGATATGATTGATACTTCGCGCAACGTCACCTCCAGCCATATCTCGCTGAACGTGGAGATGCGCGTGGGGGTAGCTCAGGGCCACATGTTCGCGGGGAGAGTCGGTTCACCGAAGCGATGGGCGTATACGGCGGTGGGCGATGATATGAATTTATCGGCGCGGCTTATGGGAAAAGCCGAGTGGGGGCAGGTGTTAGTAACCTCGCGTATTCACAAAGCGACTAAGGGACAGTTTGATGTACATTCGTTGGGGGAGATGAAGCTCAAAGGCAAAGCGGTCCCTATCCCCGTCTACGAAATCACACCAAAAAGGACCTTCCACGATGATTTCATGCTCAATTATCTCCTGCGGGAAAAGGAACCTATCGGGCGCGAAGATGTTTTACAGGAAGTGAGTGGGCTATTTGACGCGGTGCGAGATGGTAGAGGTCAAGTGCTGCTGGTCAGCGGTGAGGCAGGAGTTGGTAAATCTTGCTTTGTGGCAGAAATCGCGCGTTCGTTTATCAGACAGGGAGGAGTTGGCTACGGTGGTAACTGTCTGAGCTACGGACGTCAGATATCCTATTTGCCCTGGCGCGATGTGTTGATTTCAGCTTGCAGCTTGAACCCCAACCAGCCGCCGACGAGCCGTGTGAGTCGCGTCGCGGAGATTCTACGCCGCGTACCAGATGATGGACGCCCCCCCGGCTATTGGATGGAACGGTTGCCGCTGCTGGGAGAGATAGTAAATTTGGAGATTCCCGACACGCCATTGACGCGCAGTTTACGGGGTGAACTACGGCGCGATAACACATTCGCCATAATAGAAGCCTTGTTACTAAGTCAGGCGCGGCGGCGGCCCTTATTGATCTTGCTGGACGACGTTCACTGGAGTGATACGCTGTCGTTGGAGCTTGCCGCGCAACTGGGAGCGGAGATAGCCCACGAACCGGTAATGCTCGTCCTCGTACACCGTCCCTTAGAAGAGCCTGTAGCGACTCCTTACAAACGGTTGCAAAATCTACCTTATGCCAAAGCGCTGGAACTGCGTGAGTTAAACCGCGCCGCAAGCGCAGAGCTAGCTTGTAAGAACTTGGACATAAAATTTATTCCCCCGACTCTTGAAGAACTGCTTTGGGAGCGCGGTCAAGGTAATCCCTTCTTCACCGAAGAGTTAGTGAAATCGTTGAAGGATCGCGGAGTATTAGAGTTTGTGGATAGCACTGTGGAGATAAGTGGCAATCTCAATAACCTTGTGCTGCCGGACGATGTGGAAGGGGTGGTACTGGCGCGGTTGGATCGGCTACCGAGCGATAGCAGACTCACCCTGAGAGTCGCGTCGGTTATAGGCAGACTTTTCCAAAAAGATTTGCTGCAAACAGTTCACCCGATGACTCTTCCAGAAACGAAGTTAGAAGGACAACTGCGGCTCCTGCTTACGGAGGAATTCACCAAGATAGAAATGCAAGAGACCAACACCTACATGTTCCGCCACGTCATCACTCAAGAGGTCGCGTACGACAGTTTGCTGTTCAGTCAGCGACGCGAGCTTCACCGCGCTGTCGGGGTGGCGCTCGAGACGAAACATACCTCAGATGTTACTACTGTCGTCGAACAGTTAGCTCATCATTACGAACTGAGCGACGCGCCAGAGAAGGCGATCGATTACATGCGCCTGGCGGGCGATAAGGCGTTTGCAGAGTATGGTAATGAGGCTGCGGAGGCATATTACAGTAAGGCGTTAGAAATGTGGCGCGATCGGACGGGGCACCAGCCATTCACTCCGGACAGTTTTGCAGAGGAGTATAAACTAGTGGCGCGGCGCGAGGCGGTATACGATCGTTTGGGCAGACGCGATGTTCAGAGTGCTGATTTGGCGCGTATGCAAAATCTGGCGGAGCGGTTGGGAGACTCGGTGCTTCTGTTAGATGTGCAGAACCGCGCTATGAAATTACAGACTAATTTAGGAGAGTACGATAACGCGGTGAAGATCGGTGAACAGGCGTGTGAGTTGGCGCGCAGCGCCGCCGATGAAAAACGCGAGGGTGAATTCTTGTTTAATCTGGGAGTCGCGCATTGGCGGCATGGAAATACTGAGCAGGCGCGACGGCACGCGGAACAGGCGCGACGAATAATGAAAAAACTTGGGGATCAACAAGGTGAGGCTGATTGCCTGCACTATCTAGGTTTAGTATATACAAAGTTGTTTAACCCAGAGAAGGCGCGAATGTGTTACGAGGAGGCGCTGGAGATATACCGTAATCCGGCGATCAATGATAGAGGGGGCGAGGCTTTCTGTGCTAATAGTTTGGGCTTGTTATATTTTAATTTGGGGCAATACGAACAGGCGCGCGATACTTACCAACATGCCTTACGCATTCGGAGAATGATAGGCGACCGCGCGGGGGAAGGAACGAGCCTGAACACACTAGGATTAGCGCACTACATGCTAGGCGATCTGAATCGCGCCCAGGAATACTACGAGGAATCTTTGAGAATCAGACGCGCCATCGGAGATCGGCGCGGTGAGGCGTTCTGTTTACACGATATAGGGAAGTTGTATCTGGCACAAGGCAAGGCGTCCAAGGCTCGCGCTACGTTTAGGACGGCTACCGATTTGCGGCGAAGCTTAGGTGAACGGGGTAATTACGTCGCGTCTTTAGCCTGTTTGGGGCTGGCTTATCTGGCTGAAGATGATGTGGAGAAAGCGTACAGGAGTTTGCATGAAGCGAAGCGTATGCTAAACGAGGGTATGGGCAGTGGGGAATATCCTGTACAGGATATTTGGCGCGCGTACTGGAAGATAAATCTGGCACGGGGCGAT
>CAZSIG010000134.1:0-8582 GCA_964606195.1 uncultured Anaerolineales bacterium | reverse complement strand
ATGGCTACACAAGAGTACAAATACATAGGCAAACCCGCCGACCGCGTGGACGGCTGGGATAAAGTCATGGGCAAAGCGAAGTACGTCGGCGATTATCAACTGCCGGGAATGCTCTACGCGAAGGTGCTGCGCAGTCCTGTGCCCCATGCCAAGATCGTGAAACTGAACGTCGAACCCGCGCTGCAAGTGCCGGGCGTGGTCGCGGCGATTACTTCGGAAGATTTCGTAGATCATAGTTTGTGGGGCTGGCCGATAACAGATCAATATATGCTGGCTTACCAAAAGGTCGTCTATGTCGGCAACGCGATTGCGGCGGTCGCAGCGGAGACGGAGGCAGCCGCGCTCGCGGGGGTGAAGGCGATTGAGTTTGAATTAGAAGAACTGCCCGCGGTGACCGATCCCGAAGAGGCGTTGAAGCCGGACGCGCCACAGGTGCCGCTGGAATCGCCGACGGGCGAGGGTAATTTGTGCGAACGCGTCATCGTCCGCTACGGCGAACCGGACCCCGTTTTGGCGGAATGTCCGATTAAGTACGAAGAGACGTTCAGTGTGCCACATCAGGAGCACGCCTACATCGAGCCGGAAGCCGCGCTGGCGATTCCGCACGAGGATGGCAGCCTGACGGTGTATTATAACGGGCAAAGCCCCTTTATCTGCAAGGGCAATCTGGTCACGACGCTCGGCTTGCCGGAGGAAAAAGTCCGCGTCATTCAGGCTTACGTCGGCGGCGCGTTCGGCGGCAAGGACGACGCCTCGTATCAAACTTCAGGGCAGGCTGCCGCGCTCGCGCTCAAGACCGGGCGGGCGGTGCGCCTGGTGCTGACGCGGGAAGAATCGATGATCGCCTCGTACAAGCGTGAACAGACGAAAGCTAGATTTGAGTTTGGCGCGGATGAGGAGGGCAATCTGCAAGCCGCGAAGGTGTACATGCTCGCGGACAGCGGCGGCTATTCCTCGATGAGTACGTTGGCGATGTGGCGCGCCACCGTCCACGCGGCGGGCGCGTATCGCTACAAGGCGGTGCACGTCGATACCGATGTGGTGTATACCAATAACACCTTCTCCGGCGCGTTTCGCGGTTTCGGCAACACCGACGCTTGCGCCACCGTAGAGCAGGCGATAGATGATTTGGCACACCAGTTAGGCAAAGACCCCATCGATTTCCGGCTGCAAAACTGCGTTCGCGAGGGTGACACAGTGATGAGCGGCAGCAAGTTAGACCATGAAGTTGGGCTGACTGATTGCCTGAATTGGGTACGCGAGAAATCCGATTGGGACCGCAAGCGCAGGGAGTACGCACAGCAGGACGGCGACCTGCGGCACGGCGTCGGCGTGGCGTGCTACATGCACGGGTGCAGTCTCGGCGCGGAGGGCGCGGACTACGCGAACACCACGCTGCAAATCGAACGCGATTACAGCATCACGATGACCTCCGGTTTGACCGATTATGGACAGGGGAGCCGCACGGTGTACACCCTAATCGCGGCGGAGACGCTGGGAGTGAAGCCGGGGCGCATCGATATGCTTCGCCCCGACACCGACACAGCGATTGAGTCGGGACCGACGGTCGCGTCGCGGGCGACGATATTAGGCGGCAACGCGACGAAAATCGCGGCGGAGAAACTAGACCGGCTGTTGCTATACGCCGCGGGGAGCGCGCTGGGGTGTAATGCCGCGCAGGTGACGCGCGCCGCTGAGCGTTACGTCGCCCCTGATGGCAAGTCGCGCTCTTTCGAGGAGGTGGTGGATCAGGCGCGGGCGATGGGTTTATGTCTATCTTCACATGGTAGATGGGAAGTGCCGCACATCCATTGGGAATTCGAGACCGGCACGGGCACGGCGTATTTCGCGTATGTCTTCGGCGCGCAGGTGGCGGAGGTCGAAGTGGACATCCGCACCGGCGAGACCGAAGTGTTGAAGATTTGGGCGACGCACGACGCGGGCAAGATTATCTTCCCGCAGGGGGCGTATGGGCAGATGTACGGCGCGATCGCGCAGGGACTGGGCTACGGCATGTTGGAGGAGTGGACGTATCATCGCGGCTATCCGCAATCTGTTAATTTCGACACATATTTGATTCCGACCGCGCTCGATGTGCCGGAGATTGAGGGGCAGTTCATCGAGACCGACTTCCCCACCGGTCCCTACGGCGCGAAGAATATGGCGGAGCCGCTGTTGATTGCTACCGCGCCCGCCATCGCCAACGCAATTTTCCACGCGACCGGCACCCGCCATCACGAACTGCCGCTCACGCTGGAGCGCGTCTTCTTGGGCAAGGATTTGCGCCATACTAAGGGGCAGAAGGAGTGCCGCCGCGTGTTGGGGTTCTTTGAGGCGCGCCCGCAGGTGGTGCTGACGGGGTTGGGGTAGGAACAAGGAGTGAATGATGATGAAATTGGTAAGGTGGATAGTCATAACAATGGCGGTGGCGAAGGGGGTATTGGTAGTAGGGGGATGTGTACCAGCGGCACCTACGCCATCAATAGCCTTTGACGCGGTTAACACTGTGGTGTCCGCTACGGTATCTCCGCCACCTGCCGCGCGGACCGCGACGTTTACGCCCATCGTTGCCGCGACCCCAACGGCGCGCGTATACTACATTGAGGGAAATGACGCTCCGCTGCCCGCAAAATTGCTCCCCCCCACTCCGTGGTATTTGGGGACACCGACAGAGTTCTGGCAGTCGCCGACGCCAATGCCGGTGACTGCGACGCCGACCGCGCCTATATCCCCGTTGACCAACCTGACAGGGAATCTTTTGATAAGCCAGGCGATGATTACTCCTACACCTTACGCAGGATCAGCATTCCGCGCAGAGCACATCAGAGTAGTAGAAAAGATACCATTGACTACCGATGGCGAGTCCTACGATGGAAATTGGGGATTAGCCTGGCACCCCGATGGGAACAAACTAGTATTCGCGCGCTTGACTGGAGAATTTGTTATGTTTGATAATGGATTTTCTCCGCGCACGGCACTATGGATAGTTTCTATGGCTGACCAATCATTCCAACAATTGACTACCAGCGGCCATTCTCCGAAATGGTCATCTGATGGCACGCGAATTGCCTATGGAACTCTTGTAGAGCCAAAACATAGTGAAGTTTGGATATTGGATTTGAACAGTAGGCAACAGGAAAGAATCGCGGATTATGCTCGTATAATTGACTGGGTTTCTGACCATACAGTTGCCTATGTCAAAGATAAGCACGTTTATCTTTATGATTTGCGCATCGCTGTGCACAGTCAGGCGATTAGTCTGGAAACCACCAAGTTGGATGGCCCCTACGCCTTCGCTATATCTCCTCGACGAGATAGGCTCGCGGTGGTGGATTTCCGTCATTTATGGATGATGAATCTCGATGGGACAAATGCGGTGATAGTGACCAGATGGTTTGACAATAGTCGCGGTTGTCTGGTTTGGTCTCCTGATGGGAAAAAACTGATATATAGGGCAGATAAAACTCTTTGGGTAGTAGATGATAGTGAGAACAAATCGACTGAAATATACAGAGAGCGAGGAGGAGTAGGAGATTTTTCCTGGTCTCCAGATGGTAATGTAATCATGTTTTTCCGACGCGAAGGTATTTCTGTTATCAATAGTGATGGGACAGGATTACAGACTTTAGTGCCTTTTAGTGAAAATGAGCCTAGATCACGCTCGCCAGTGTGGTCACCAAAGGGTACGATGGTGGCGGTTGAAAGAGGATATGACTTAGTGATATTCGCGTTGTCATTAAGTGATTAGGAGTCAAAAATGTTCAACTTGTCATGCAATCTGTGTTACTTAGTGCCGCGCCTGGCGATGTTATTTTTGACATTTGGGTTATCATTGAGATTTACTAATCCTGTGGGAGCACAGGGCTTGACACCCCAGTGTACTACGCCACCTTCACAAATTTATGTTAACAGAATGTATAACCGTGATAATCTCGAGGACCCTCAGTTCGTTTTGGTTGATTTTGAAGATAACTACGTAGTAGGTGTCTTGGAAGGAGAGATGGCTCCCACTGCGCGTTACTGTAGAGTAGTGCGTTGGCACAGCAATGCCTTGAAAGCTGGAGCAATTGCAGCCCGCAACTGGGGCGCGTACTGGTGCCACAAGTGGACTTTTGATAATACACCATTTGGCACTATTCAAGGAGTTTATGATTCCGCTAATGAAGGCGACCAAGAATATCATCCTGGCCATAGTGGTGATACGGCGCGTTATCAGCAAGTAGTAGCAGACACACGGGGAGTATACATGACCTATAATGATACTCTCATTGACGCGGAGTACCGCGCAGAAAATGGTGAGTATACTAATCCAGAGCCGGGAGATTGTCCTGGTATTCCAGGGGGCTGGCCAGAGCCATACTTGAAGGGCGTTCATGATCCCATCTCTACCGGTGCCACCCGCTCGCAAGCCGCCTGTAATTCTGTGGGTTTAGGGCAGTGTGGTGCGCAACGGTGGGCTACGGGTAATTTTCTAACTGATGGTGATGACTCCACCGCGTACAGCGTTATGTGGGTGGATGAGTTACAAATACTGGCACACTATTACACCGCGGTAGAGTTTCAAGGGCGCGACACCGAGCAATGGTATCGGTGGAACTGTTTGTACAATGGCGCGCCAGTGTGGATGTATCCGGGTCAAACGACTAATATGCAAGTGCAAATGCAGAACACCGGGCAGGCACATTGGCTCGTGGCAGGAGCAGGCGTCCCCGATCTCTGTTACCGCTGGCACGACAAAGTGGCAAATTACGCCCCCATCACCAATTGGGCATGTACGAGCATGACCACGGCCCTGAATGATTTGGCGCCCGGGGCGGACCGCGAGGTTGTCATCGCCCTTACTGTGCCCACCATAGCCAGCGGGGGGAATTATTTGTTAGAGTTAGACTTGGCGATGGAAGGACACTGGTTGTTCAGTGACCATGGCTGGGTTGCCCAGCCTAAATGGATAGCCATAGGGACCGAGACTCCCGCAGACACGACGCCACCGCATAATCCTTCTGTTATTAACAGTACTAGCGGGCATGTCGTGGGTACTTGGTATGGCAACAACCAAGTGTCCCTCACCTGGGCGGGGGCGACTGATGATAGCAGTGGCATACGCGGTTATGCTTACCTCTGGAGCGAAGCCGCCGATAGCTTGCCCCCCGCCGAGATAACCAGTGATGCCGGAGTCTCTAGTTTCACCGCGCAGCTCCCTGACGGCCCCAGTTGGTATTTTCACATTCGGACTGAGGATAACGCACGTAACTGGACGCCTATCGCTGCCCATTTGGGTCCTTTCCGCATTGACGCCACTCCGCCCGCTAATCCTACTATACTGCAAAGTACCTCACATACTACAAATAATTGGTCTACCGATAACACCGTTGATGTGGCATGGTTTGGCGCTACTGATACTACGCGCGGGAGCGGGGTGCGCGGCTATTCCTACGCCTGGACTACGGGGGCGGTAGATATTCCTGATGATATTGAGGATACTAGCGGCTCAGGCGCAGCTTTAGCTGATGGCAACCGGTGGTATTTTCATATCCGTACAGTAGATGGTGTAGGTAATTGGAACGCTAATGCGGCGCATGTGGGACCGTTCATGATTGACACCGCGCCGCCAGTCGCTGCCATCACCGCGCTGCGGCAACCGGCAAACAAGAGTTGGTGCTACGTAGATTGGGCGGCGGAGGCTGACCTTTCGGGAATAGCTTACAGTGAGATCCAGTATCAGCGCGCGGGCGGCGTCTGGCAGACTTGGATTATGGTATCTCAGGAGCAGAGCTACACGCGGCTGTTCACGCGGGGGCGGAACGATTTCGGGACGGAGTATTGCTTTCGCGCGCGGGCGATAGATAATGCGGGGAACGCGGCGGATTTCCCGATAGGCGCGGAGCAGTGTATTACTACGGGGACCGATGCTAGTGGTTTAGCGGATGTTTATTTACCGGTGGCATTGAAGAATTTCTGAGACCACGATGGCGCGCGTGCCGCCGCGTGTTGGGGTTCTGCGCGGCGCGCCCACAGGTGGTGCTGACGGAGTAGGAGTTAAATTATCGTAAAATTGCGCAAGTTATATTAAAAAAGGAGGAATAGTTCGATGGCGAATCTAGAAGTAAACATTTGTGGGATTAAGTTCAAGAATCCGGTGCTCCCCGCGGCGGGACCGCCCGGCTGGAGCGGCGAGATGATGGTCAGGTGCGCGGAGGGCGGCGCGGGCGGCATCGTCGCCAAGACCATATCCATAGAAGCCGCGCAGGTGCCGCACCCGAACATGGCGGAGGTGCGCGGTGGCTTCCTGAACACCGAATTGTGGTCGGAACTGCCGCCTGAAGATTACATCGAGCGCGAGTATGCCATCGCGCGCGAGACCGGCTTGCCGCTCATCATCAGCTTGGGCTATAGCGCGGAGGATATTGCCAATCTCGCCCCGCGCGTCAAGCCGTTCGCCGACGCGCTGGAGTTATCGACGCACTACATCGGCGACGATCCGAAACCGATGATGGACGCCATTCGCGCCGCGAAGGACGCGGTGGACGTGCCGGTTTTCCCGAAGCTGAGCCCCTTCCGCAACATGCGCGAGGCAGCAGAGGCAGCGAAAGAGGCGGGCGCGGACGGCATCGCCGCGATCAACTCGTTCGGTCCCTGTTTGGGAATAGACATCAACACTGGCGCGTTGGTGATGGGCAGTAAGGAGGGCTACGGCTGGCTATCCGGCGCGGCGCTGCGTCCGTTGGCAGTGCGCTGCATCTTCGACGTGGCGAACGCAGTCGAACTGCCGATTCTCGGCGTCGGCGGCGTGACCTGCGGCGAGGACGCGATCGAGTTGATGATGGCGGGCGCGGCGTGCGTGCAGGTCTGCACCACGGCGATCCTGAAAGGTCCGAAAATCTTCGGCAAAATCGCCAAGCAGATGGACAAATGGCTCGATGAGCATGGATACGAGTCGGTGAACGACATCGTGGGGTTGGCGGTTAAGAAGGCGCACGACCGCGAATTTCGCACGCACGCGGTGCCGCCAAAGTATTACGAAGAGAACTGCACCGGCTGTAAGCTCTGCGAGACCTCGTGCGTCTACGACGCGATTAAGGTAGTGGACAAAAAGGCGCGGTTGGATGAGGAGAAATGTTGGGGGTGCGGGCTGTGCGTCTCGCGGTGTAAGTTCGGCGCGTTGGGGTGGTAATTAGTGCAGGTGTGTGAATCGAAGTTTAGTTGCCCGTCACAAAGTGACGGGCAACTATATTAGTTAGAACTTACGCAGTTTTCAAACTTCCGAAGTCTCCAAAACTACGGAAGTCTTTGAACAGCTTAGTTTGGGGAGTATGAAAAATGTTCGATGAACAATTACCGCAGGGGGTGGAGGAAGGGGCGATTTCGTTGGTTTTGGGACATCCCGACCCGGAGACCTTGCCCGTAGATGATTTGCTGCCCGCGACACAGGCAGTGTTGCGCGGATCAAAGGCGCGGCTGGCGCTGCAATATGGCCCGGAGCAGGGCACGCCCGAATTGATAGATTATCTGGTCGAGAAACTGAACCGCGAGGAGGAGCTAAATCTCACTTACGATAATATGATGATCGTCGCGGGATCAACTCACGCGATCGATATGATCGCGCGGCTCTTCGTCGGAGCGGGCGGCGCCGTGTTAGTCGAATCGCCCACCTACAAAGACGCGATTCGCGTGTTCCAAGATCACCGCGTTGATGTACATGGCGTGGCAATTGACAACGAAGGTATCATAGTGGATGCGCTCGCCGCGAAATTGCGCGAACTGCGAGACGCGGGCGTGCAGCCACGCTTGCTCTACACCATCCCTAACTTCCAAAATCCGACGGGCGTGACACTAACGATAGCGCGGCGCGGTGCAATTTTAGACTTGGCTCGCGAGTACGGCTTTATGATTGTAGAAGACGACGTATATCGCGATCTCGTGTTCGAAGACGACGTGCCGCCGAGTTTCTACGCATTGGCGGAGGGCGCGAATGTGCTCCGCATCAGTAGTTTCTCCAAAATTATGGCGCCTGGCTTGCGACTAGGCTGGCTGATCGCCGCGCCGGAGCATATTCGGCGGTGCGTGGAGTGCGGCGCGACGGAGATGGGTGGCGGTGCGAACCCGTTCGTGGCACACATGGTGGCAAAGTATTGCCGCGTTGGGCAGTTAGAGCCACACATCAAGCGGCTGCGCAAAGTTTATCAGCACCGGCGCGATGTCACGTTGGGCGCGCTGAGACGGTACATGCCCGATGATGTGACCTGGACACGCCCGCGTGGGGGCTTTTTCATCTGGCTGACGCTGCCGGAAGGTGTAGAGACCGCGCGAGTGCAAGAGATGGCACGAGAACGCGGGGTGTTATTCGCCGCGGGCGCGGGATTTTACGTCGGTGGTGGCGGCGAACGCAATTTGCGTCTGGCGTTCAGTTTTGCCGCGTCGGAGGATATCGAGAGCGGGATACGTGTTTTGGGTGAGGTAGTTGGCGCGGCGCGCAGGGTGTCATCGAACATGGTGCTATAAGTAGAGTTGGCAGTGGTTAGCGCAACTGAATTGGAGTAAACACAAAATCCTCTCGCGAGTTCAAAACTCGCGAGAGGATTTTT
>CAZSIG010000133.1:0-8652 GCA_964606195.1 uncultured Anaerolineales bacterium | reverse complement strand
TTGTCGGCGCGGTTTTACGATACACTGTCAGCGAGTGGGTTCAAAAATGGATGCAAAGCATGAGTTTTCCTCATGGAACGCTGGCGGTTAATCTAGTCGGCTGCTTAATAATCGGACTGCTCTCCCAATTAGTAGAAGCGCGCAACATCTTTACGTCAGAGGCGCGATTGTTCATCTTCATCGGTATTTTGGGAGCCTTTACCACCTTCTCAACCTTCAGCAATGAAACGATGAACCTGCTGCGTGGCGGCAATAGTATCCTAGCTTTTGCCAACGTCGCGGTACACGTTGGAATGGGATTGAGCATGGTGTGGTTGGGGCAGATGTTGGCGCGGTTTATTTGAGAAGGTCCTTTTGGATTTTGGGTGGTCACAAATATAATCCGCCACCTAGCTACCTGACAGTTTGCTGTCTCGCGCCGCGCCCCCCGTGAGTGAACTCTCGGTTGCTATGAGCAACGCGCTGAAGCGCGTTATGTCGAACATGCTTCAGCATGTTTCCGGTAGCCGCGCCAAGTTCACTCGGCGAACAACCTAGTCTTGTAGTTTTTCCAGAGGAGCTATGAATAAAATCGTTATACTAAAAGTTGGTAGCACCTTTTCGTACTTAAGTGCGCGACGTGGCGATTTTGAAGATTGGACTTTAGCGAGAATGGGCATTAGCCGCGACGAAGCAACTATCATAGATGTTTGTGGGGGAGACGCGCTTCCTGATTATGATGGGGTGCCGGGCGTCGTTATCACCGGCTCTCACTCCTCAGTTCCTGACCGCGAGGATTGGAGCGAGCGAACAGCGGCGTGGCTGCCGGGCGCGGTAGAACGCGGGATTCCGCTGTTGGGGATTTGTTACGGACACCAATTGTTAGCTCATGCGTTGGGAGGCGAAGTAGTGGATAATCCCAACGGACGCGAATATGGCACGATCGAGGTTCATTTGACCGAAACCGCGCGCGATGATAAGCTGTTAGGCATTTTTTCCTCACCCTTGAAGGTACTGGCATGTCACTGGCAGACAGTATTGAAATTGCCGGAGAACGCGCGGTTGCTCGCGTATAACGACATGGATAAGCATCACGCGTTTATCGTTGGTGATTGCGCGTGGGGTGTGCAATTCCATCCCGAATTCGACGCGAAGGCAGTCATCGAGTATATCAACTATTACAAGGAGGAGTTGCTTGAGGAAGGACAAGATCCGAATAACTTGATTGAAAAATGCGTGGATACTCCCGATAGTGCGCGAATATTGAGACGTTTTGTAGAGATAGTGAAGGGTAATAAACACTTATGACTGTGTATGATAAGCACAAAAATCTTTCATGAAACACTCCAACTACCGTACCCATTGAATGATGTTCAAGTTCATTCCCGCGCAAAGATCAAAGTGGAAAATAGGGTAGGCAATAATAAAAACACCACCGATTGTCCGGTGGTGTTTTTATTGTAGTCTCTTCGATTTCACATCGATGCCGCAGCAGTCACGGCGCGGTCTATTCCTCTTTCTCCACTACTACGCGGACCGTCGCGGTTACTTCAGACATGAGCTTGATGTTTACGTTATGTACACCCAGCTCGCGAATAGGCTCTTCCAAATCAATCTTGCGCTTATCGATCTCATGTCCACTTTTTTCGGCGATCGCTTCCGCGATCTGCGCGCTGGTGATCGAGCCGTATAATTTGTCGGTTTCCCCCGCGCGCGCCTTGAAGTGCAGCGATATTTCGGAAAGCATCTCCGCCAAGCTTTGCGCATCGCTAGCCTGTTTTTTGCGCCGTTTCTCCTCCGCGCGTCTCATGTGTTCCGCTTCACGAATCGATCCCTCTGTCGCCAACTTCGCCAGACCGCGTTTGATCAGATAGTTCCTTCCGTAACCGGGAGAGACATCCACAATCTCCCCCCTTTTACCTACGTTCTCAACATCCTGAGTCAGTAAGACCTTCATGAATATTCCCTCGCTTTCTACTGAATTCTGTACAAAATATGATTATACAGCAAAACGCGCCAATTGCCAAACTTTCGGCATTTGTAGGTAATTATTTAACGCGACTTTATTTCCTAGGACTTACGCAAAACCGCACTATAACTAACCGCCGAGAGCGTCCCCGTCCGGGGATAAACGACGGACGCGGAGAGTATCGGGAGAGATTTTTTTGTGCTCGTCATACCCAATCATAAGCGTGCATTAAAAGTCATATTCGCGGCGCGACAGAAACTTGTCCAGAAAACTCTGCGCTCTCCGCGTGCTCGGCGGTGAAATTATTCTGAACTTGCGTAAGTCCTATTTCCTAAAAAACAACAGTCTCCGCGTGCTCGTTATCAAGCACGCGGTGGCTGTTGACCCATTTGCCGATTTGCAGATTTGAAATTTGCTACTTGCATCGCTACTCTTCAAACACCACCTTCAAATACTCCCCCTCCACGCTCGCCCAAGTTGGCTGCAACCCCGCGACGTACTGCGGCAGCATGATGGCGCGTTTGTAGTTACCGATGCGGATATGCAGCTCGTCACCATGTTTCGTCAAGTCAATTTCCCCTTTGGGGGGCGCGACCATCCGCAGGTAGAGCATGTATTTCTCGTCTTGTAGTTCAAAACGCAGCGGGTGCGCGGTTGTCTGCGGCGGTGTAGGATCAACATTCGGATAGAGGGTCGCGGCTATGTTTCGCAGCGCGTCCAACCCAACCACCTCCTGCCGCATCAGCGCAACCTCGAAGACCGGCAGTGGCGCGAAGGTTTTCACGATCTCCGCGCAATACGCGGCTTGATCGGTCTTCCAATTCGCGAAATAGGGATCTTGCACCTCTGCTGGAATGACGCGGTTGACGTACAGCGCGTCCACCGCCAGCCCAAAGAGGCTAAAATAGGTGAAGGCGCGCTGGGTTTCCTGAATCGACATTCGCTCCGGATTGAGCACCAAGCGCACCGAAGTCTGCGCGTTGTCGGTGAGCAATTGGCGCAGCTCTTCCACCTCGTCGAACAACTCCCTGACTTTCTTCTGCACCGCGCTGTCGGTTATCGGCAGGGTAGTCAACGATTGGACGAACGGCGTCAACATACGCGCCAGTCCCTTCGTGAACTGCGTGATATTTTTGGTGTACCAGCGGTTGATGTCCGGCGCGCTGAGCAGACGCATCGCCGCGCCGGTCGGCGCGCTGTCGATGATTAGTACGTCAAAAGCGTTGGTGTCGTTGTATCTTTTGATCCGAATCAAACTCAGCAGTTCGTCCAAGCCGGGCAGAATCGCTAGTTCCCCTGCAATCGCGCCATTTATCCCCTGATCTTGCAAAGTCGAGGCGATGTGCCGCTTGATCTCACCCCAATATCGCTCCAGTTCCGCGCTGGCGTCCAACTCCGCGCCGTACAACCGCGCCGGTCCCACCTCATTTGGCTCGTTACCCAACGGCATTTGCAAAGAATCCGCGAGGCTGTGCGCCACATCGGTGCTCATCACCAACGTTTTATAGCCGAGCTGCGCGGCGCGCAACGCCGTCGCCGCCGATAGCGTCGTCTTGCCCACGCCACCCTTACCTGTGAAAAGTATTACGCGCACCTTTATTCAGCCGTCCTCCTATCAATCTCTTCCACAACGCCCTTGCGGTTTTTGTGCGCCGTCTCGTAATCGCGCACCATTTTGAGCTGATCCGCGGTGAGGTTATCCAGCCGCGCCGTTACTTCCTCCACCGTTAGTTCGTTATAGTTCTCAATCGGCAAGACTGGCACTTTGACCTGCGCGGTCTCCCGCTCTTTTTCATCTGGCGGATTTGAGAATAGCTGTAAGAAAAACCGCGTCATCGGATCTGCCTCATCGCGTTTCTCCGCGCCCAACTCGTGCGCTTCCTCCGCTAAATCTTGCAATTTGTCCTTGGCGATGAGCGTCGCGCCGTATCCTACGACGACCGCTTCTTCCGCCAACTTGCGCGCCTGCGCGATTTTCTGCTCCAGCCACTCCGTGCGTTCGGCAGCGCGTTTTCGCCGCGCCGCGCGGCGCACCATGCGCCGTGCCTTTCTGGCTTCGCGGCGCGCCTTCGCCTGTGCCCGTTTACTCTCTAAAACTTCGGAGAAGTCCTCTCCATGATTTTGACAATTCGCTTCAGTCATTCAGTTACTCCTTTTTAGTTACTAAAGATGCGGTAGAATACAGAGCTTCCAGAGAATCTCTTTTCCAACCGCGTTATTCGCGTCTCGTAAATCGCGAGAGTTTGGTTATCTTCTAAATCTTATACGTTTATCTCATAGCGCGAGTTTCAGTAAGCGAGCGATGGACGCTATGAGGATAGCGTACTTCGATGTGACACAGGGCACAATACCCATTGCGCCATCTTTCGCGCAATGAAAAAGAGTGCTCGCGGTAAGTGGTGCTAGCACTCTTGGTATAGAGCTTTCTCAAAGTACAAACCGCGTGGGCAAAATCTATAGTAAGCTCCGGCTCAAGATGTCATGCTGAACGCAGTGAAGCATCTCGTTTGCGCGATAACCATTACCTGTGGGGTAAAATGAACAAATTAACGGGAGCACGAGACCCTTCGCGTAGTTTATCCCCGCACGGGGGCTCAGGGTGACATATAATACACACCACGCGACTTTGAGAAAGCCTTAACTCTTGCTATAGTAGCTCTCCGCGAGCTTGCCGCTCGCGGAGAGCTACTATAGCTTTTCTGAACAGCTACATACATCGTTTTACGGCGCGACGAACGAGATAAACGATTGGTGAACCCAACCTTGTTCTATGCCCACGATGACGAGATAGAAATCATTATGCTGTGATAACACCTGCACCTGCGTACCGCTGGGAAACTGTGCCCGCTCCGTAGTCTGTTCTACATCTGTCCATATACTGATATTCGTGCCATCCGCGGAGACTAACCACGCGGTGTTATTCTGCGCGGTGGTGGGCGTCACCTCCGGCGTGGCGGTTACACGCGGCGTCCTGGTCGGTGTCGGCGTCAGCGAAGGCGTCGGAGTGGGGATTATCGTCGGTATATTCTCCCAATTACCTAAGTTAATCTCTTCCCAGTTTTGTATGGAGATGGTCGTCGGTCCACTCGCGCCGGGAGCGATGATGAACTCCCAAGTCATTTCCTGGGCACCGTTCGCCGGGACGCGCCACGATTCACCGAAATTGCGCGCTGCGAACTCTGCCTTATGCGCGGCGTTACGCAACTTCAAATCTGCGGCGCGAAATGCCTTGTTCGCGTTTAGCTGATTGTGTAAAATCAGATGTAGGACGAGCTGTTCACCCTCGGAGTGGGGGAAACGATACACTTCTACAAATTCCATCTGCCACAAGTACGCGGGTGTGGGAGTAGCTGTCGGTGATGATGTGGGCTGGGGCGTCGCGGTGGGAGTAGGGGATGGTGTCGGTTCGGCTCTGCCGCGCACCGCGAGCAATAAACCACCCACTACACAGCAGATTATTAGCATAATGATAACCAAGAGAAAAAGTATTCTTCTCATCAACTTTGTTCACTCCTATAGTTTACAGCAGAATTAAATCATTCATAAGGTACAACTGCGAACTCAAACGTGGGGGTGAAACTCGCACCTATATTACGCGCATTATAGCACAATTTTTTGCCCCGCGCAACGCGCTATTCGGGCGTCTCCACAAATTCGATGCTGGGCTTAGTGAAGTTCAAGGTCGCGCCGGTGGCGAGGAAAAAGTCCGAACCTAGCAGACATTTCACACCGTTGAATTGCAGATCTCCAATCAAAATCTCAAAATTATCCACTCGCTTCGTGCCCATCTGCACAAAATCGACTTGGCGTTTGAAGAACGAAATATCACCACCGAGAACGCGCCAGGTATATACCTCGTCCGCCGCGGTCTGCACAATGCCGATGCGCGCCGCGACATCTACGTCGATGATGGTATCCATGCCGGTATCTACAACGGTGTTGGGCAACTCGATCTCCAAGCCCTGATTGGCTATCTTGATAGTGGTGTACAACCGCGTGTTGCGCAACTCCAACTGCATCGGGATAAAGGTTGAGAAATTTTCCCAATCGCCGACGTACAGCATTCCCCAATTCCCTATATCAACATAAGTCGCGCCCGCCGCGCCGCCTAACACAAAGAATCGCCACACCATCTTCTCCGTCTGATTCGCGTCGACGCGCCATGAATCGTCAGTGTTCAGCGCGGGAAACGAGGTGAGATGCGCCGCGTTGTACAGCGTCAGGTTACTACCGCGCAGCGTACTACGCCACGACTGGCGATTTTGCGCTTTCATCTCCAATGTGAGCACTTCACCGTGCGGATCAGGGGAAAGGTATGCTTTTTCCACTTCGAACCACCACGTATCGGCAGGCGTGGGGGTAGGTGTGGGGGGCAGAACGATTTCCGGTATGTCGTACCACTCGCCCACGTTAATAATCTCCGCGCCGCGTAAGGTGATGTAAGTTTGCCCCGCCGCGCCGGGAGGCACAATAAATTGCCATTTCACCTCTTGCGTGTGCCCAGGAGCGACGTTCCAGGTCGGCGCAATATCGAGCAAGGGAAACGCGTCAAGGTGCGCCGCGTTGTGGATCTTCAAATCCTCCGCGCGCAGTATCTTGCTTGTGTCCTGAAGGTTAAACAACGTCAATTCGAGAGTGAATAACTCACCCTCTGGGTGTAAAGATCGGTAGGCATCCACGAAGTTGATTTGCCAGATCTGCGCGGGTGAGGGAGTAGGAGTCTCCGTCGGGGGCGGCGTCGCGGTGGGACGCGGGGTAGGCGGCGGCGCGGGAGTGGGTGTGGGAGAAGCACACGCGACGAAACAGAGTAGAGAACATAAGATTGTGAAAAAGAGTAATAATCTGTTTCGCGCCGTTCGCCTGTTCATTAAAGCACCATTTATTGCATAAAAACCCAATGCACTATAACTCCTCAATAATAGACATTATATAGATTTATTTGACCGCGCCATTAATCGAACGCAGATAACGCAGATTGGCCTGATTTTCGCAGATTTGGGGGCATGTGCCGCGCTTTTGATTAACCCAAAACATAAAAATCAGCGTAAATCAGTTAAATCAGGAAAATCTGCGTTCCATTAGTTACGCGTCAACAAATTGATATAAACTCTAATGAATTATAACACAGATTACCATCGCGCAAAAGCTTTCATAGCTCGAACATCACTTCGCTCGATAAAAATCTACCAAAAACTGTTTCTTGCAAATATAAACTCAATGGGCTATAATTTATGCGCAGTGCCGCGTTAACCTGTAACGCGGTGAGGTTTGAACTTCTAGGGGGGAGAACGATGAAAACATTTCCGAGGTTAATCAAAAAACTTTTTCCGGTGCTCGTAGTTATCGGACTTATTTTTGCTACTATTAGCTGCGATCGCTCACTCATTGGTTCACAGACCGCACCATCTAAGGAAGAATCAAAAGAAGTTCTTAAGCTGGGAGTTTTGGGACCTTTCACTGGTCCCAGTTCGCGTACTGGTGAGGAACTTAAAGGCGCGGCGACCATGGCTTTTGAGAACATCGACTGGCAGATCGCGAACTACAAAGTCGAACTGGTTTGGATTGACTCACAATCTGATCCGCCCAAAGCCGCGCAGGCTTATGAAGAGGCGGTCATTCAAGACGATATTCAAGCGGGCATTCTAAACTGGCACAGTCCGGTGGCGGTCTCGTGTATGGAGGTGACGGCTAAGCATAAAGTACCCCATTTCTTCACCTTCGGCGCGACCGAGATGATCAATGAGATTTTTGCCTCCGATCGGGAGAAATATGGCTATTGGATGGTCAAAGGATGGCCAGCCCCCGCGAAGTTGACACTCTCCTACGTGCAAATGTTAGAAGATGCCATTGCATCCGGCACCTGGACGCCAGAGCAAAAAACGGCAGCCATATACGGTGAAGATACTGATTGGGGGCGTAGTTTCGGCAACAGTATAAAAGCGCAGTTGGAAGAACGCGGCTGGAAGATTGTGGCGGAGAAGTATTTCGACATCGAGCGTACCGAATTCTATCCTTTGATGGAAGAACTAAACGAACTAAATCCTGCAATCATCGCGGGAACGAGCACCGCGGCACCTTCATTGGCAGCATTCATCCAACAAGCAGACGAAGTGGGATTGAAGAGCCTCATCATCGCGGATGGACTTGGCTGGGTGGGCGAGTGGTATGAGATGACTGGTTCATCGTCTAACTATGTCATCGACCAAATTCCGCGCTGGGCTACCGAAGAGGGCAAGCAGTTCGCGAAGGAATTTGAGGAGAAATGGGAAATCGCTCCCAGCACGTCAGCCGCGGGACTTTCTTACGATGGCGCGAACTGGTTTATCGCTATGGCGCGGGCGACGCATGAGGAGTATGGAGAACTAAATAAAGAGACGATTTATAATTTCGTCAAGAACCGCGTCTGGACTGGGGAATGGTCTTATACTGACGGTATTGTGATGAACGAGTATAAATACACTATGGATACCATTCCAGATATGGTTGTAGGCAAAGGTTATTACATCTTTCCGGTTTTGCAATATTTTGATGGAGAAGGTAAGATCATATATCCGCCCGAGTGGGCAGACCAAAAACTGGCTTCCAAACCTTAGGTAAGAAACAACAAACGAGATTTGTTTTCGCGTCGCGGTGGAGAGTAGGGGCGAACCTATGTGTTCGCCTTATGTGAACTATGTGTTCGCCTTGTGTGAACTATATGTTCG
>CAZSIG010000132.1:0-8659 GCA_964606195.1 uncultured Anaerolineales bacterium | reverse complement strand
ATTTCTTCTTTACTTCGATAATTTTGAATATATCTGCTGCCGTATAAATCGCTGCCGGTCAGGAAATCTATCGCCCGCGTCGTTTCAATCAATCCCTCGGTAGTGGGGTCAACCAGCGCGGCGTCTAAGCCCCAGGGCACCGCGGCGATGAGATACGCTAAATCAATACGCGTCTGTTCCGGCATTCCAAATCCCGCGTTGCCAATGCCTAAAATCGTAGCGACGCCCAATTCCTCATGCAACGCGGTCAGCGTCTCCAATGTCACGCGCATCGAGCCGGGTTCGGCGGAGGAGGCGAGGCAAATCGCGTCTATGACGATGTCCTCACGCGGTATGCCGTAGCTCTCAGCGGCGGCAATGATGACGCGCGTCTCGGCTATGCGCCCCGCGACCTCCTTCGGCAATCCATGAACGTCGCCAATGGGCATCCCCACGATAGCCGCGTTGTATTTTTGGGCGATGGGCAGCAGCGTCTCCAGCGATTCTCGCTCCGCGCTCACCGAGTTTATCAACGCTTTGTAGGGTTGCAGTAACTCCAGCGCGGCAGCCAACGCTTCGGGGTTACGCGAATCTAGCGAGATGGGGCAGCCCAGCTCCTCGTGCACCGCCGCGGCGATTTTGGGCAATAGCTCGACCTCGTCTAAATCGAGATGGTTGACGAGAATATCAACCACATCCAGACCAATCTCTTGCCCAAACCGCGCTAGTTCCAATAGTTTGTCTATTTTACCCTGCTGTAACTCCGCGAGCACTTCGGGGCTTTGGTCCATGATGCGAAGTTGGTCATTGATCAATACTGTCGGCAATCCCGCGCCGAATTCCAGCACACCGTTACGGGAAGTGAGTTTCGTCAATAGTAACTCCTTCGTAAAACGTGAAGAAGCTAAATATGTTCGCGGTACATCTCACACATTACGTTTCACGTTTCACGTTTTACATTTTATTCCTAGCTCATTATCAAACCACCGTCGATTTCGATGGATTGTCCGTTGATATACCGCGCCTCGTCGGAGGCGAGAAACGCCACCAGCGCGGCTACTTCCGCTACAGTTCCCAAACGTCTCATCGGATTAGTCTCCGCGGTTTGGCGCAGATATGTGCCCGGCTTCCACCCATTTTCGGCGCAGAGACGCGCATCGACCGCGCGCATCATCTCCGTGTCGGCGTGACCGAGGCAGACCGCGTTGCAGTTGACGTTGTACGGCGCCAACTCCTGCGCGACTGAGCGCATCAAGCCCAGTTCGCCCGTCTTCGCCGCGGAGTAAGCTGCCGAAGCGGGCCAAGAGGTTTTGCCCGCCATAGAGGACATGATGATGATGCTGCCCGCGTGCTGTTTCATCATCGTGGGGGCGACCGCCTGACAGCAGAGCATCACGCCGGTCAAGTCAATGTCGATGACCAGTTGCCAATCTTCGAGAGATACCTCTGGTAACGGCGCGGCGCGATATACCCCCGCGTTGGCGAAGAGCGCGTCTACGCGGTTCCATCTGTCCAGAACAGATTGAACGGCGGATTGCACACTATCGCGGCTAGAGACATCACAGTATATTGCCAAGCCGTCTATCGTTTCGGCAACCTCTTGGGCTGCTGCTTCATCGACATCTAAAATCGCGACGCGCGCCCCTTCATTCGCAAAACGCGACGCGCAGGCTTTGCCGATGCCTTGCGCGCCGCCGGTAATTACTACAACTTTATTTTCGAATCTGTTCATAAACGATATCCTAACGAAAAATTAGCCAGCCGAATTTTCCTACATCCCAGAGAAAATAGGTCACCAGTGAACCGATCAGAAAAACCGCAAAGAACGCCAAAACCGCGTAGTCAGCTTTTCCTAATTTGGATTCGTGAAGGTAAGTGCGATCTGGATCCCCGGTGAAGGCTTTCGACTGGAGTACCACTTCCAGCATTTGCGATTTGACCATCGCGCCCAGAATCAGTGGCACCGCTACTTTGGCATAGACGCGCACTCGCGTCACGGGGTCCATCTTCTCTAATGCCAAGCCGCGCAGGCGTTGCGCCTCGATGATAGATTGGATTTCTTCGAACAACAACGGGAAGAAGCGCAATGTAGATGAGAATATGAATGTGATTTTGTAGGGAATGCGCGCTTGCACCATACCGACAATCATGCGGTTGACATCAGTGGTGAAAATAGCTAAGGGGATAATCAACACCATCGTCAACGTCTTGAACAGCGCGTTCACGCCGTACAGCGCCCCCTCTAATGACATCGTCGCGCTGCCTACCAGGAACCACCCCTCTGGAAAGGAGAAAATAGGAGTCAATTTGGTTACTCGCAATAATGCCATGACTTGATTGGTGTTGAAAAATCCGTGTGTGAAAATCAACAACGCGCCGAAAAATGCCATCACGGTAAAGATAGTACGGATATAACTCCACTTGACGCCCGCGGCTAACGCGGCGACGGTAATCAGTAACGTCAACACACCTCCTGCTATTGGACTCTCCCACACGAAGGCGATGAGAGTGATACATACAATCATAAATAGCTTGGGGCGAAAGTCAAGCCGCGTGAAAAATGAATCGCGTTCAACGGTCTGGTAAGTCACCGTGCTCATGAGATACCTCCTGTCGAAGCGTTAGCAAAACAACCCGCCAACTCTGCTGGTGTAAGCAATGGGAAATCGCGCTCGTTTTTCTCAATGATGCCCACTTCTTGCGCCAGTAAAATCGCCTGCGGCGGCGTTAAGTAAGTTGAGCGTAATAAATCTGTTTGGTGAAACGCCTCGCGAATTGGCGCGTCAAGTAAAATGGTTCCCTTGCCCATTACGACGACACGCTCCGCGTACTCAGGCATCAGATAGAGGTGATGGGTGATGACGATGACCGTCTTCCCCGCCTCGTGCAACTGGCGACTAATCTCCAAGATATATCGCGCCCCGCGGTAATCCTGTCCAGTGGTTGGTTCGTCGAAAATGACGATTTCCGGCTTCATCGCCAGTATCGCGGCGATAACAACGCGAGCGCGGTCACCTTTGGGCAAGGATAAAGGATGGTCTTCGCGCACTTCCATCAAGCCCATACTTTCCAAGCATTCCATAGCTCGCCGTTCTACTTCCTCGGTGGAATAACCGAGATTTTTCAAGGCAAAGGCTACTTCGTCGCGGACTGTCGAATTAAATATTTGATTATCTGGATTCTGGGCTACGTAGCCGATGCGCCGCGCCAAGCCGCTCATATCCAATTCACGAGTATCTGTACCTCCTACTTTGACCGTACCGGTCGTGGGTTCGAGCAGTTTCAGAAAGTGTTTAACCAGCGTAGACTTACCCGCGCCATTCTGCCCGATGATCAACACATACTCACTTTCGGAAACATCTAGCGACACCCCCCGCAGAGCTTCGGTACCATCGCCATAGACATGTTGCAAATCCGTGACGGACAGTAGCGCCTCGCCGTTAACCGAATCTACTTCCTTGCTGAGATGCTCCGGCATATGCAAAGTACACTGCGGCACAACATCGCGGAGTAGCTTCTTACCTTCTTCCAGTCGCACAGGAATACGCGGAACTCTAATCGATTTGCTGGAAATTATATGAAAAGTGCTGGCTACTTGAGGCGGGCGCAAATAGTTTTGTTCTAATAATTCAATTTGAGAATAAATTTCGTCAGGAGCACCAGAAGTCAATAGTCTCCCGTGCGACAATATGATGATGCGATCCGTGTATTCCGCCATTTCTTCCGCAGCGTGGCTGACCATAATAATAGTTACATCTAGTTGCTCGTTCAGTTCGCGCACCGTAGCAAACACCTCCTCCGCGCCGACGGGATCAAGCTGAGAAGTGGGTTCATCTAATATCAATAGGTCAGGCTGTAACGCCAACGCGGCAGCAATAGCCAATCGCTGTTTTTGCCCTCCTGAAAGTTCGTGAGGGTGTTTCTTCTCAGTACCTTCTAAGCGTACAGCCTCTAGCACGCGCGGAATACGCGCAATGATCTCTTCGCGCGGCACCTTGAGATTTTCCAATGCGAAAGCGATCTCATTCTCTACAGAAGTCGCGGTGATTTGTGTTTCGGGGTCCTCAAAAACCGCGCCGACGTGGCGGGCAAGTTGATTGATGGGATTATCGAGCGTATCCAATCCGGCTACGGTGACACTTCCGAAGAATCTGCCACCATAAAACTGCGGCACAATCCCATTGAAACTTAGGCAGAGTGTCGTTTTCCCCGCGCCGGTTGGACCGATCAACCCCAGAAACTCCCCTTTATAGACTTCCATCGAGATGTCTTGGAGTACCGGTTTTTTGGAACGCGGATACATGTATGATAAATTTTCAACTACGGCGATTGGTTCATTCATCTACATTCACTCCCATATCCCGAAGTGGTAGCGGGGTTATAGAGACAGAGTGGTGTGTTTGTCCGCTATATTCAGGACGAACACATAGGTTCGTCACACTCATTGTGGTTGAGGCACAAAGATTTATGAGGGGAGAGCCACGCGACATTTTCACGCGCTCTCCCCAATATCATACCGATACGCGGAGCGAAAAGGGGTCGTAAACCTGTCCGCGTCTCGTTTTAGTCCCGGATAGAGTCAGAGGGTATTAATAAACCGCGTTAGTCGGCTTGACCAACCCGATCGCGCGCAATCCGGCAATTACGCCAGTACCGACTACCGTACCAACCAAACAGCGCAGTAGGTTCTCGAAGGGGATCATCGGAATCAACATGACCCATACTTCTTCGGGCCAGTTGAACATCCAGTATGTGATGGCGGTCTGGCACAAGTGCGTCGCCCCAAAGACCATCCAGGTACCACAGAATAATCCCAGCGCGACCTGAGCGAGATTTTTGCTGTTGATCCACTTAGCGAATATAACTCGCGTCGGCAATACCCACAACAATACACCCGACCAGTCTATAATCGAGCCAGCAATCATCGTGCCGATGCCTATTCCGTTCATTAGCGCGCGTCCATAATAGACAAGCATAGCGACGACGAATACTCCAGTAATTGGAATCCACCACTTCTCGCGACTACCCTCCCAAACCATCGCACCAGCGACGAAACTAGCGACAACCGCGCCGATTATTGAGACTACTGGCACCCCAGCAGTATGTGGAGCTACGAAGATCCCGATTAGTGTGCCAATACCGCTGCTTAATGCACCAGCTATTGGTCCCAATATCCACCCTACGAGCGCGAATATCCCCTGACTCAAGGGGAAACTTCCCCCTGATGCTAGAATGACGGATATGGGGATAAACGCGAGCGCTGCCACCACAGCCGCCAACACCACAATATACGCTATCGGCGCGCCGTCGATCGCCGCGCCTCCCAAAAATTGAACTTGACGTTCTTCGCCAGCAGGTCTTTCAGACATAACCCTTTCTCCTTTCTTCTGTAAGAAATTAATTTTTTAGCTTACCGCTCCGATAAGCTTATAACCTATTATAAAACATATTTTGCATATTACCAAACCGTCCATGTTACACGACGCCAACGGCAAATTACTCCAACTCTGTCACTTTCTCATGCACATGGATTCCGCGAGGTAACAGTTCGGTGATAAACGGGATAGCGGGGAAAAATGCTTCGGGAGCATCTATACCCTCGCCGACGAATTTGTCGTTGGCGATTAACAAGCTCCCCGCGACCAACGGCAGCGCGACACATCTCTCCCACGCATCGCGCCCTGCCCACCCCGCTTTGTCAGACGACGGGTGAGTAGTCCAAAGTGTGCGGCGCAACTTGTGCCCATCCTGCCGCCCGGTCACTTCGACGTGCAACGCGTAACCCCACAGCGGCTCCTCGTTGGCTTCGGGCACCTGTACCAGATATCGTTTGATTAAATCGCGCCGCGCAATCGGCTTATTATTGATAAGCACGCACTCGTTATCTTCATTTTTGAAAAAGCCATACTCGGACAAGACGCGTACCAAGCGCATCACTTTGGGCGTGAATGTGCCGCGCACCACAACGCGCTTGGCGTTTAGGTTACGCGATAGCGTATGCGGTTCGCTGTGTGGCACGATGTAGACAGTCTGCCGTCCAAATGGCTCGGGGAAATCAACCTCTTGCGCGCCAGCCCACAACTCCACGCGGTGATACTTACCATCGGCGTAATAGCCGCGTACTGAATTAGGGCTGAATTCCCAGAAAACCCCATCAATCGACGCGGGCGACAGCGCGATGGCGCGAAACGAGGCGAAGCTAATCTCGATGGAATCAACTTCGTCCAAACCGCGCGCCCCATGTTTCGCCAGCATGTTGGTCAAGCCTGAACTAGCGCCGCACCCGGCTACATAAATGGCGCCCGCCGCGTGCGCCGCGTCATCGAGGGCGCGTAGTTCCGGCTTGAGGCTGCTCAAATCAATGACGCGGGCGCGAGTGGCGATAGCCGCCTTAGCGACATTCAACACGAAGTTCTTGGGCAGCGCGTTGACCACCACGGCGGGGTTATCGGACATCAAACTCTGTAAAGCGCGCTCATCCGCCGCGTCCAAAGCTACTGCCCACTCTCGCGGCACGCCCCATTCGGCAGCCATGCGCCGCGTCTTATCAACATCAACATCGGCAAGGATTAACTCGTCGAACAGTTTGGAAGAAATCAACTCGGCAGACGCGTGAACCCCCAGCGCCCCCACCGCGCCTAGTATCACAGCTTTCATCGTCAAATTTTCCTCTTACGTTTCACGTCCCAATGGGTAAGCGCGCGTCATCGCGCAGGTAAAGTGGAATACGCGCTAGGGGCGCGTTCACCGTAATCGTTTGCCCACCCGCGCGTTCCGCACCGCTCCAAGCGTCAGTCCAAGTTGCGCCAGTGGGCAGATAGACCTCGCGTTCTCGCGCTCCCTTGTGCAGCACCGGCGCGACTAGCAGGTCGGGACCAAACATGAACTGGTCGTCTACCGCGCAGCAATTCTCATCTTCAGGAAAATCGAAAAACAGCGGGCGCATCGGTGGCGCGCCGTTTTCGTGTGCCAATTTCATCTGCGCCATGATGTACGGTTGCAGCCTCTCTCGCAGGAACAGGAGTTCGCGAATAATCGCGTAGGCTTCCTCGCCGAAAGACCAGACTTCGTTCGGTCCGCCAGAAGTCCAACCGACCGTCGGTTCCCTGAAACCGTGTAACCGAAAGAGGGGACAGAACGCGCCGTATTGAAACCAGCGGACAATCAACTCGCGAAAATAGAGCGACTCGGGATCACCGCCGTGAAAACCGCCGATGTCGGTCGTCCACCAGGGAATGCCGCTCAACGCGATATTCAGCCCGGCGCGAACTTGCAACTGCAACGCCTCGAAAGTGGAAGCGACATCGCCAGACCAGACCGCCGCGCCGTAGCGCTGACTGCCCGCCCACGCGGAGCGGCAGAGGGTGACGATTTCCGTCTCGCCCTCACCGCGCATTCCGTCGTAAAACCCCTGCGCGTGCAGTAGCGGATAGATGTTCGTCACCGCTAACCCATCGCCCAGATGATAGCGCAGGTTCTCGGGATCCATCGGGTACATCTCCGGCTCGCACGCGTCGAGCCACCATACCTTGATACCATGCTGATAATAGCCCCCGCGTATCCGTTCCCAAATGAATTCGCGCGCTTCGAGGTTCGTCGCGTCGTAGAAGTGAATGTAAATTGGTCCCTCTGGGCGCGTATCCTCGAAAAGGGTGTGTGCGGGGATACCGCGCGCGGTGCGCACCAACAAACCGCGCCGCTGCATAATCTCGAAATTGTCGCTCAAGGCATTGACCGTAGGCCAGACGGAAACCATGAGCTTGACGCCCATCTCCTCCAGTTCGCGCACCATCGCCGCGGGGTCTGGCCAGTCTTCGGGAATGAACTGCCAATCGCCCATCAGCGTCCCATGAAAGAAATCTATGACGATGACCGCGAGAGGCAACCCGCGCGCTTTATATTCGCGGGCTACGGCGAGCAATTCCTCTTGAGTGCGATAGCGAAGTTTGCATTGCCAAAAACCCGCCGCCCATTGTGGCAGGATTGGCGGATGCCCGGTCGCGTCAGCGTAGCGTGCCATGATTTCCGCCGGAGTATCGCCCGCGGTTATCCAATAATCCATCTGCGGCGTGGCTTCGGCGACCCACCGCGTGCCGTTCTCGCCAAATTCCACACGCCCCACCGCAGGGTTGTTCCACAAAAAGCCGTAACCGCGATTGGAGAGAGCAAAAGGAATGCAAACCTCTGTGTTGCGCTGGAGCAGGTCAATCACACAGCCTTTTTGATTCAGTTTGCCATGTTGGTGCTGTCCCAAACCGTAAATGCGCTCGCCGTTGTAAGCCTTGAAGCGCGCCTCGACGCGGTATAAATCGCCAGCGACCGGCTTGAAATATCGCGCGCGGGGATAAATAAAGTGTTGTACCTCTTCCATCAACAATTCCGCGCCGGTATGCGAGTTGACGAAGCGAATTCTGCCCTCGGGAGATGGTTCGGTGCGTTCCCGTTCCAGCACGACCTCCGCTGTGATTTTACCGTTGCGAACGGTGGCGCGGTTTTCGGTTATCTCAATTTGGGCTGAGGTAGAATCGGGGTGTAACAACGCGCCGGGGGTATCGTCGCGAATATGCGCGTTCATCGTGGCACGCACTCGCAGGCTATCGCGCCCCCATGCCTCAATTTGCACTATTTGATGCTGCGTTTCCAGTATCAGTTTATTGTTTTCTACTCGTAACCCGTGCAT
>CAZSIG010000131.1:0-8751 GCA_964606195.1 uncultured Anaerolineales bacterium | reverse complement strand
GGAGCTAGATCATGGCTGTACGAAATCAAACAGGAACGAGAATGTATGAATCTCGTTTCCCCGCGCCCTGGCTAATCCTCTGCCTGATGATTGCCGCCTACATCGCGCAGTTCAGTTGGCTCGCGGTGCTGCGCCACGACACCTTCGGCACGCACGCCCTCGACCTCGGCTACGTCACACAGGCGATGTGGAACACCGCGCACAGCTGCCCCTTTGTGTTCTCCACCTTCGAGGGTGCGCGGTACCAACTGGACATCCCCCTCGCGGAGTTTCGGCGCACCGACGTGCTGCTGGGCTACCACGTCGAGCCGTTACTGCTGCTGATTTCACCCGTGCTGCTGCTGTGGCACGACGCGCGCGTCCTGCTCATCACACAGACCATCGGCATCGCGCTGGGCGCCGTCCCCGCCTACTTGCTGGCGCGGCACAAACTCAAGCGCCCCTGGTCAGCATTGGTCTATCCCGCGCTCTACCTATTGGCACCATCGCTACAAGCGGCTAACCTGTCCGACTTCCACACCGTAGCCTTTAGCCCCCTGTTTCTGTTGACGGCGTATCTCGCGGCGGAACGCGCGCGGTGGAAATGGTTTGGCTTATGTGCCTTCCTCGCTCTGATGTGCAAGGAAGACATCGCCCTGTTGGTGATGATGCTAGGGTTATACGCGGCGGTGTGCCACAAACCGCTCTGGATCGGTCTGGCGACTGCGGCGAGCGCGGCGGCGTGGTTCATACTGTGCATCGCGGTGATTATGCCCAGCATCAACAGCTTGGGACACTCGCCATTCCTGGTGCGGTACGTCCACTTGGGCAACAGCGCCAGCGCCATTCTAAAAAACGCGCTGCGGTGGCACAGCCCGCTGTTCGGGTGGCTCACGCAGCCGGAGATACTGCGCTACGGGTTGCTGCTGTTGGGGACGGGCGGCGGCATCGTCACGTTTGGCCCGCGCGGCTGGCTGCTCGCCGCGCCGGTGATTGCCGCGAACACGCTCTCCAGTTATGGCTGGATGCACTCTGGGGGAGGACACTACAGCGCGTCCATCGTGGCGTTTATGGTTATCGGCGCGATAGAGGGTACGGATTGGCTGAGTAGGGTGGCTTTTATCTTCCCTCTCCCTAGCAGGGAGAGGGTTAGGGTGAGGGTAGAATTCCGCACGACGGTCATCGCCTTAACCGCGCTGGTCATCGGGCTGGCGACGCATTGGTGGATAGGTATCTCTCCGGTGGCGCGGCGGCGGAATCCCCCGGCTATCACAGAGCACCACCGCACCGCGCAGCGGCTGCTGGCAGAAATTCCCGCCGACGCGACGGTCATCGCCCAATCCGCGCTGTACCCCCATCTCGCGACGCGCCGCCGCGTGATGCTGTTCCCCTCCAGCGCGGACGCCGATTTCATCGCGCTTGACGTTACCTCAACCTGGCGGCGCGGCGCAGCGTTTCAGCCGGCGGAGGACAATACTTATCCGAGCAACATCTTCCGTCCAGTGCTATATTTCACAAACGCCAAAGGGGAGATAGTTTGGGTATACGACGAGGGCACCCCTACGGATATTTGGTTTCCCACCGACCGCTGGGCGGAGGATGAAACGATTCGCGCCATCTTGCCTGAGTTGGATTTGAGCGAGTTCTCCGGCGTGCTGCTGGGAGTGAGGCACGCGGACGGCGCCACCTGGAATCCGTGGGACCACCTGCCGGTGATAGGCGGCGCGAGCCGGACTTTAGACGAGGGCACCTTGGTAGAGATTGAAGGAGAAAGTCTAAATGCGCAATAGGGATAGGGCTTTCTCAAAGTAGCCGCAGGCTTTACGCCTGCGCCAACCGCACCCGTAAAGGGTGCGCCTACAATGACTAATTCGCACAGTGCGCGATAAATACGCGACAATGAGAAAGCCCTAGCAATAGGGATTGCGCGCTGGATAATCCAATTCGCTACAGAGCGCAGTCCCTATTGCGTCTTCTACTTGTAGTTCAAAACTTGAGGAAAACCGTTATGCACAGAATATTACTTACCGTTGCAAAACAACCGGTCGCGGGGAAAGTGAAGACGCGGCTGGGCGATTTATTCACACCTGAAAAAACAGCCGAATTTTATCACTACTTGATATTGGACACCTTCCGCGACTATCTGGCGCGCGGTTACGAGCGAGTGGTCATCATAGACAGCGACAGTCCCACTTTGCCGGCGAGCTACCTTGAGCGCGCCTTCGACCTGCTGGAGAGCAACGATGTGGTTTTTGAGCCTTGTGAGGATGGCGGCTATTATCTGGTGGGCGCCAAAGCGGCACATCCTGCGCTATTTGAGGATATTGAGATGAGCACCGCGACGGTGTTGCAGGATACGATGCACAGGGCGGACGCGGCAAAACTGCGTACCGCGCTGCTGCCACATTGGTTCGATGTGGGTTATCCAGAAGATGTACGCAGATTGCAAGATGAAATATCGCGTGATGGAGAGATAGCTGTGCATCTAGCGAGATTTTTTCGCGAACGATTTTAAAGGCGCAACGCACTAAAGCATCTCCTATATAAGTCCCCATTTTCTTTGCCTTGTCCATATTTGTATGCTATAATTGCCTCACATTATCTTAAAGAAAAGGTGCAGAACCATGAAATTGTTAAGAAAAATAGTTTGGGTATCGCTGATTTTGGGTTTGTTAGTCGGGTGCGCGCAAGAACAACCGCGTAGTCAGAAAGTGCTAAATGTGGGAATGATACTGGCGCGCGGTGGCTTGGGCGACCGTTCGTTCAACGATTCTGCGTACACAGGATTGCAAGAGGCACAGAAGAAATACGGGATTCGTTTCGAGACGGTCGATTTCACCTCCGACGCGGCGAATCTGGAGGCACTGCGCCGCTTCGCCGAGCAAGAGTACGATCTAATCGTCGGCGTCGGGTTCGAGAACGCGAATTATATCAAAACCGTTGCCGCCGAGTTTCCCGAGCGTAACTTCGCGATAATAGATGTCGCGGTAGAGGGAGACAACATCGCCGCGGTAACTTATCGCGAACAGGAAGGCGATTTCCTGATGGGCGTCCTCGCCGCGATGCTGACGCAGAGTAAGAAGGTGGGCTTTATCGGCGGGATAGATATGGATATAATCAGACGCATCGAGAGCGGCTTCAAACAGGGCGTGGCGTATCAAGACAGCAGCGTTGAAGTTATCTCCGACATGGCGGGGACATTCACCGAACCAGAAATGGGCAAGGAACTCGCGCTCCAGCAATACGCGGCGGGAGCAGACATTATCTACAACGGCGCGGGGCGCACCGGCTTGGGCATCATCGAAGCCGCGAAGGAGCAGGACAAGTTGACCATCGGCACCAGCGGCGACCAACGCTATCTCGCGCCCGGCAACGTCGTTGGAAATCGCCCCAAGCGTGTCGACACCGCGGTGATCACCTTGATTGAGGAAGTTAGAGCAGGCGAGTTCGCGCCGGGGATCCGCTCTTTAGGATTAGAAGAAGAGGGCTTATCACTAGGACCGTTCGATGAGGATATCGTCACTAAACAGATGATGAAAAAGCTAGAGGAGTTGAAGAAGCAGATCATCGCGGGCGAGATAGAAGTGAGTGCGGAGTAAGATAAAGTCGCCAGCACGGTACATATGCCGCGATACGCTAGGGCGTTATCCCTGTAACGCCATCATACTAACGTAAAACGTGACTGCGCTGATTCGGTATCTTGTCACGTTTTACGTTTTACTCTTTATACAGGAGCAACATGACCATTATCACGCGGCTTCACGAATGGTGGAGCAGAAGACTGAGTCGCAAGCTGTTAATTGCAGGTATCTCAACAGTGACTGTGTCATTGATAATATTAGGCTATCTCTCCTTTCGCGCCGGGCAAAGGGTGGTAGAAAACGAGGTCGGTAGCAGCAACCTGCGCATGGCGCGGCTGGTCGCGCAGGACATCAACGCACAGTTCGATAATATTTGGGGCAATGTACGATTGCTGATGTACCAAATCGAGACGACCGAAGGTGCTATTCCCCTGGCCGCCCGCGCCATGCTGGAATTGCGCCGCGCCTCCCCCCTCACCTACCGCGCCCTATATCTGCTCGATGCTGAGGGAACCGTCCTAATACATCTGGATGACAGCCTGAATGAACTTCTCAAAATTCAAAATGTCGCGGAGGTGCTCGACCGTCCAACCATCGCGCTATCTTCCGACCTCACCACCGCGTATACTGAGGCTCACACAGGAGAGATGTACCTATCTCCGGTCAAAATCGTCGGCGCGGACCAAATCCCGATTGTGACTATGGGGATTCCGATTATTAGTGAGGAGAGTCAAGCTTTCCCTATCGTCATTGCCCAAATAGACCTACGCGATATTTGGCGGCGCGTGGATGAGATTCGCATCGGCAAATCCGGGCGCGCGTTCATCGTCGCAGAAGACGAGAGAATCATCGCCCATCCAGATCGCGCCTACATCGGGCAGCCGCTGGCGAATGAACTGCGCGATGTAATGCGGGGATATGAAGGATATGTAGAATACACCGATCCCGTTAGTGGAAGAGTCATGTTAGCCGCGTACAGCCCCGTAAGCGGCAAGACAACATGGGGCATTGTGGTGGAGCAAGAACGCCGCGAGGCACTCGCACCCATTAACACGATCGCCTTCATCACCTTAGGCGTACTGCTCGCGGCATTGGCATTGGCGATATTCAATACCAGCATGACTGCGCGCAGCGTCACGCGCCCGATTCAACATTTGGCGGAGGCGACCGAGGAGATCGCGCGCACCGGAGACCTTACGCGGGATATATCTGTGGAGAGCCGCGATGAAGTAGGTCAGCTCGCGGTCACGTTCAATCAAATGATAGAAAGCTTGCGCGATGCCCAGGAGCGTTTGCTGGCAACACAGGCGATCGCAAAGGAATTGAGCATTGCCCGGCAAATTCAGATGAGCCTGCTACCAGACGATTCGCCGCTCGTCCCCGGATTAGAGATAGCCGCGCAGTGTATTCCCGCGCAGGAGGTGGGAGGCGATTTCTATGACTACTACAAACTCGCGTCCACCACGCAAAATCCTGGAGAGGGATTAGCCGTCGCGGTGGGGGATGTGTCAGGCAAGGGGATCCCCGCAGCGCTCTATATGGCAGTCACCTCCAGCGCGCTAGCGTCTAAGGCGCAGTTTGTTCCCGATGTGGGACAGTTATGCAACGAACTGAACGACATGCTGTACCCGCGCATGGTGATCAATCGCATGAACGCCGCGTTGTTATACTCGCGGTTTGCCTGCCACAACCATCGCTGGACGGCATACATCGCCAACGCGGGGTTCATCTCGCCTCTGCTGCGCCGCGACATGCAATGTGATTACGTAAATATTACCGGCTTTCCGCTAGGCGCGCTTCCCGATGTCCGTTATCGCAAGATGGAACTCCCTTTGCAAGCTGATGACTGGCTCGTTTTATGCAGCGATGGTATCGTCGAAGCGATGAACCAAGACCGCGAGCTTTATGGCTTTGAGCGTCTGCGGGAGCGCGTGTTGAACGCCGCGGTTGACTCCGCGCTCAATCTGATTAATTGGATAATGAACGATGTGAGAAAATTTATGAATGGCGCTGACCAACGCGACGATATGACTGTAGTAGTCGCGCGGTTCAAGGTTTAGGAATGAGAATTAAACAGCTTGCGCGTTTCAATTTGGCTCGAACCAGGTGAAAAAATGTTAATTCCTGCCATACGCGTTCATTGATATCTAAGCGCACCCATAAAGGGTGCGCCTACAATGTAGCCGCAGGCTTTACGCCTGCGCTGACCGCGCCAAGTGAGTAAGTTATTTAATTCGCGATCCTAACTGACACGCTTTAATGCTTAGTTGTAAAAGTAGAGGAGTTAAGCTATAATTGGGAATTCAGAAGTTCTGAGTGAGGGGGAAGTTTTTTGGGAAATTATAAACCTATAGCGATCTTGATTTTAGCGACAGTATTGGCGAGCCTAATCGCTTCTACCGCGTTGGCACAGGGTAATCTACTGACCAATCCTACGTTGGATGGGGATAATTATCAAAGTCCCTACGGACCGATCGCGGCAGGCTGGACGCCCTTCGTCGAGCCGATTTACGACGGTTCGCCCGCGTATGACCTGACACAATTGTACGGCTTTTCCGAGAAGTTAGACGGAGTAGGTTGCCAGTGGATCAAATCGGATGGTGTGGCTTTCGCCGCGGGGCTATATCAGCAAGTGCCGGGGGTACAGCCGGGAACGCCGTATCTGTTCACACTGGCTTGGGCAGCTCAACGACAGCGAAATGACCCGCAAAAAGAGGCAGGTATTGGACGCAAGTTAGGAATCGATCCGTTTGGCGGAACCGATTCCCAATCGCCTAACGTGGTTTGGGGAGAGGAGATTTGGGACAAGCGTAAGTTTATGGTCTTGAGTGTATCTGCCTACGCGCAGTCGGATACGATAACGGTGTTCATTCGCGCTCACAATAACAATCCCAATCAATATAAAGAGGTCTTCCTCGACGCGGCAGAACTGAAAGTGGATCCCAACCCGCCGGGACCGCCACCCGCGACCCCCACGCCGATTCCCCCCACCGCGACGCCTGTCCCGCCGACTAACACGCCCGCGCCCGTGACAGCAACATCGATTCCGCCGACAGAGACCGCGATACCGCCGACTGATACGGCGCGTCCTACAGAAACCGCGACCGCGACTTCAACTGTTACAGAGACGCCCTTACCGACCGCAACCGCGACCGCGACAAACACGCCGACAAATACATCGACCGCGACCGCGACGAAGACGCCATATCCAACCATGACTCCGCTACCGACTGCTACGCCATCACCTATACCGGTGGTATTAGGCGTAGGAGGTAATGGAATTGCGCTGCCCGCGCTGTTAGTTTTGGGTTTCTCGATTTTCTCGCTCGGTGGCGCGGCGGTACTGGGCTTTTTAGCATTATGGTTGTGGCGACAAGGATACAGCTCTTAGCTGTTGGTTTATAACCAATATTTAGTAAGATCTTAATAAGATCAAGGAGGATTTTAGACAAATGGATCTTTATGGAAAACACTTAATTTGTACACAGGAATGGAGCGTCCCGGAGTTAGAAGCGGTGATAGATTTGGCCGCGAAGATGAAGCGCGACCGTTTCTCACCCCAATTCACACGATTGTTGGAACACAAAACCTTTTTGATGTTCTTCTATAACCCGTCGGTGCGGACGCGGCAGAGTTTTGAGGCAGCCGCGTCCGAATTGGGCGCACATGCCCAATTTTTAGAACCAAAATCGATGCGGTTGAAGACCTCGCAGTCAGCAGGCGAGACGGTCGAGGACGCGGCGAAGGTGATGAGCCGCTACGGTATGGGGTTGGGGATTCGTATGTTGGAGAGCAAAGTCCCATACTATGGCGCGGGGGATGAGCTGATTCGCGAATACGCGGAGTGGAGCGAGATTCCGGTTATTTCAATGGCGCATGATAAATTCCACCCCTGCCAAGGTTTAGCTGACCTGATGGGGTGGGCAGAATGGTACCACAGGGGACCTGGCTTTCCCGCCGACCCCGCGGTGTTACGGGGTAAGAAGTTGTTAGTAACTTGGGGACACGGCGCATTGGCACGGTCGTGGTGCAGCGTGCAAGAGGCGATGTTGATTGCGTCGCGCTTCGGCATGGATGTGACAGTGGCTCATCCCGAGGGATACGATTTGGATGAGGAAGTAGTACAGTGGACAGAGGAGAACTGCGCGGCGAATGGGCGCACTTTCGGGGTAACTAATGACGTGAAAGCGGGGTACGACGGCGCGCATATCGTCTATTCGCGAAACTGGATGAGTCCCAATGCGTATGAAGATGGCGAGTTCTTGAAACAACAGGAGATTGAAAAAGCGTTGCAGTATACGGAGTGGATTTGCGACGCGGAGAAGATGGCACTGACTAACGACGCGATTTTCACACACCCGATGCCGATCGATCGCGGTCACGAGGTCACAGACGAGGTGGCGAGCGGTCCGCGCTCCTGTATCTACGATGTCGCGGAGAATCGCTTACATGTGCAAAAGGCGATTATGGCGCTGACGATGTCGTTGGCGTTGTAGGCGATTTTGACGAAACAAAAAGGTGCGAACATTACCAAGTGTTCGCACCTTTTTTGATTTGGGTTCTAGCATTACAACGAGATTTCGTAACCGCGGCACGTTAGAAATGTCATTCTGAGGAGCGCAGCGACGAAGAATCTCGTTTTAGGTGGTAGTAGTACTCCGCGAAGCGAGATTCTTCGCTCCCGCTGATCACTCAGAATGACACTCTAGCGCGAAGTCTCGTTGTAGTACTAGTTACCTGACGCTTTTGAAGAACAGAACGCGGATTTTCCAGATAGTACCCATGCACAGTGGCACACCACCAATAACGAAAATCACCGCGCCGTGGTAGCGGCGGTATAGGGATACCGCCCTGAAGTCGCGCATCCTAGAGGGCGCAATCCCCATTGTGCCTATTTTCGAGGTAGTTTCCATGAGATTGCCGCATCACCAATGGACGAAAATCACCCTCACCCCCGGCCCCTCTCCCCCGCAGGGGAGCACTCCTACGAGTAGGCTGCGCGCAGGGTTAGGGTGAGGGGCGCGCGGCGCAGTTGGCTGAGGAGATTGTCCGGTACCCGCGCCATTCTCCCTGCGCCAATCTATTTTCGAGGTAGTACCCATGCACGGTGGCACACCACCAATGAGCGGAAATCACCGCGCCGTGGTAGCGGCGGTATGGGGATACCGCCCTGGAGTCGCGCATCCTAGAG
>CAZSIG010000130.1:4381-8815 GCA_964606195.1 uncultured Anaerolineales bacterium | reverse complement strand
CTCCGCGCCCTCGGCAGTAAAATTATTCTGAATTTGCGTAAGTCCTGAGAGGTTGTCTGACCTGGTGTATGCTCATCACCTTTCGCGCCGCCGAGTTATCAGTTCTTTTTCCGCGGCAACCACTTAATCATGGTGATTTGCAGATCGCGTGACGGCAAGTCCTTGATCTTCAACTCATCTACCAGGTCACATAACTCTGTAAATACTTCTGGAGGCAAGTCGGCTACTGTGGTACCCACCTTGATACAAACCACCTGTAGCGCCGGTCGCGCTCCCGTAGTACGCCACGCGGGGGTAATCCGCCCCGGCGCCGATTCTCCTAGAGCCAGATTTTTGGCTAACGCCGAAGTGGCCAAAGATATGCGTGCCTGATCGAGCAGATCGAAGCCCCGCGCGGTAGCTAACTGCCGCACTTGCAAGCGCGCCGCGATGATATCAAACTCGTTATGAATAACGATAGACCGCGCCTCCATAGATGTGGGCTGTTGCAGCATTTGAGCAATCGCTGCTGTCAGTTCGTCCAACACGAGAGGTTTCGTGAGATAGCGACAACTATCCAACAAACGCGCCCGCTCCGCCACCTGGGGCGTACCATAGGCGGTAATAAGCATCAAGCGCGTGGTCGGACTGACGACTCGAACGCGCCGCAGCAGTTCTAAACCGTCTAAACCGGGCATCAATAGATCACTAATGACTAGATCGAAGGTTTGCCCCGCGATATGCCGCAGTGCCTCTTCGCCCGACCGCGCCAGTTCAACGCGGTACCCTTTCTTCAAACCGGTGAGATGTGCGCGCAATACTTGACCCACATGCGCTTCATCATCTACGATCAAAATATCATGTTGTTCCATAAATCTGCCCCCTACTCAGTTTTATGGATTGAATTTAATCAGTACTTACGCAGATTCAAAAAGATTTACCGCCGAGGGCGCGGAGAGCGCGGAGTTTTCCGAATGATCTTGGAGCGCATCGTGAAGATGCTTTTTAATGCGGACTGGTGACCGCGTATGCCAGTTAAGAAATTCTTTTCTTAATCTTCTCCGCGTCCACGGCGTTCTCGGCGGTTAATCACTACGTGGTCTGCGTAAGATACCCTGTTAATTATGGTTCAGCCCCATTCCTGAAGAGTGTTCGCGATCTGGGGCGGAGTGAATATGTAATCTACAATCTCGCGCCGAATGGCGGCGCAGGGCATTTCATCTGCCACACAGCTATGTTCCTCTTGAGCGATCGTCACACCCCCGCACATATGCAGCATCTCTAATCCCGCCGCGCCGTCGTCGCTGATTCCGGAGAGGACGATGCCCGCCGCCCGCGCCCCATACGTTTGCGCTAGAGAGAAGAACAGCCGGTTGGCGGCAGGTCGTAAGCCCTTGTATGGCGAGTCTTGCGTCAATTGTATCATCTGCGCGGCGTTCACTTGGAGATGATAATCGTGGGGCGCCAGTAATACGGTGCCCGCGCGCAATGCTGTGTCAGATTCAGCCAAGGCGACCTTCAGGGCGGTTTTGTTATCCAACCACTGTGCCAGCTCCGCGTCCAACCCCGCGGCGACGTGCTGCACCACTAAAATAGGCAGCGCGAAGTCGCCCGATAGCGGTTGCAGTATTTCCAACAGGGCGGCGCTCCCGCCCACCGCCGCGGTGATGCCAATTACTTGAATCTCTCGCGCGGCGATGTCGGTTGCGAGCGTCTCTGTGGTGTCGCGGGGAGAGGCACAAGGGGTTTTAGCCAGCACGCGTACGACCTCGATGATCTGACCGAATGACTCCGGCTCCGCGAGGCTTGGTTTGCGCATCACGCGCAGCGCGCTTGCCTCTACTCCCTCAATAACCAAATTTTGATCACTGGTCACGATGATGATCGGGGTGGGCATCTCCGACATAATGCGCCGCATCGCGGTCAAGCCATCCACGTGCGATAGGCGCACCCCCATGATCACCACGTCAGGATGCAACCGCGTCGTTAAATTGATCGCTTCTTCCCCATCGTCGCCGGTGCCGATCACCTCGATATCCATCTCATCTTGCAAAATCGCCAGCAGCAATTCGCGCGCGGTCGGCGAATTGTCCACCACAACGGTGCGAATGGCATTAGGTTTATGCTCAGTCATTAATCATTCTCCCTAGCATTACAACGAGATTTCGTAACCGTAGCCCTTTAGAAATGTCATTCTGAGGAGCGCAGCGACGAAGAATCTCGTTTCAGGAAGTAAATAGTCCGCCGGAAAACGAGATTCTTCGCTCCCGTTGGTCGCTCAGAATGACATCCTAGCGCGAAGTCTCGTTGTAGTACTAGGACTTACGCAAGTTCAGGCTAATTTTACCGCTGAGGACGCGGAGAACGCTGAGGTTTGAAGGTGGGGTTCTATCAACATAGCAAAAATGACTTTTAATGAATGTTGATGAGCGTCTATAACCGCGAAAATCTTTTCTGTTTTCTTTTCTCCGCGTCCTCGGCGCCCTCTGCGGTGAATTATAGTGCGGTTTTGCGTAAGTCCTACTCCCTTTAACCGCGTGAGCCCGGTCTGACAGTTGGTAAACTACGTGGGCTTATACTAACTGCTCAATCGTCTCCAACAGATTCGTTTGGTCAAACTGTCCCTTGACGATATACGCGTCCGCGCCGACCTCGATCCCCTGTGCCTTATCCTCCGGAGAATCGAGCGAGGTGACTAGAATCACGGGCACTTCTGCCATGCGCGCATCATCCTTAATGCGCCGCGTCAACTCGAACCCCCCGATACGCGGCATCGCGATGTCCGACACAATCAAGTCCGGAGTATCCCCCGCGCTCAGATTCTCCCAAGCCTCCTGCCCATCGGTTGCCAAATCGACCACGTAGCCCGCCGCCTCCAGAATATTCTTTTCCAGCGTGCGCGTCGTAATCGAATCGTCCACCACCAAAACTCGCCGCCGCGCCCGCGTCATCTTAACGGGTATATTCGCGGTCAGCTCCGTCAATACCGAACGATGACTGCCGCGTACCGCCATCTTGATCAAATCCGCCACGTTGAGAATCAGCACCACCTCACCGCTGCCCATCACCGTCGCGCCGGTGATCCCCCCCACGCGAGATAACTGCTTGCCCAAGCCTTTGACCACGACCTCCTGTTCTTCCACCAGTTCATCCACCACGAAGCCCATGCGCCGCTCCGCGGAGGCGAGCACCAACACCGGAATGCGCCCCCCGTCTCGCTGCTTCTGCGGCCGTGGTAACTCCAAGACATCGTTGAGCCGAAACAGCGTCAACGGACGCCCGTTATACTTGATCGTATCTTGCCCCTCCAGCGCGGTAACCTGCGCAGCTTGAACCTGTAAGATACGCTCCACCGCGTTAAGCGGCACGGTGAACAGGGCATCAGCCACGCGCACCAGCAAACCGCGCGAACTGGTCAAGGTCAGGGGCAGCGTTAGCGCGAAGGTAGTCCCACGCCCTGGTTCGTAGCTCAGGTCGATCCGCCCATGCAGCGACTCCACGTTGCGCCGCACTACATCCAATCCTACACCGCGCCCTGAAATATCGGTGATGATCGTGCTGGTCGAGATGTTCGGGCTGAAAATCAACTCCTTGAGTTCTGTCTCGGTCATGTTAGCGGTATCCCGCCCGCGCCGCGCCCCCGCCTTCCGAATCGCCTCTAAGTCCAAACCCGCGCCGTCATCGGTGACGGATATATGCACATCTTTGCCCACCTGCTCCGCCGCCAGCGTGATCGTCCCGCGGCGCGGTTTGCCGGCTGCCTCACGTTGGTCTGGCATCTCCAGCCCATGATCGACAGCGTTGCGCAGGAGATGCACCAGCGGGTCCTTGATCTGCTCCAACACATGCTTATCTAGCTCTGTATCGCTACCTTCGAGGCGAAGTATCGCCTCCTTGTCCGCTTCTTGCGCCAAATCGCGCACCATGCGGTTGAAGGGATCCGTGATCGTGCTCAAGGGTAACATGCGCGTCCGCTTGATCTCTTCTTCTAGGGTGTCAATCGCCAGTGCCAGGTGCATCGTATCATCGGCATACTGCCGCGTCAGGGTGTTAATCAGGGCATTTACTTCCTGTAATCGCGCCTGCGTGTGGGCGACGAAGTCAAGTACCTGCCGCGTATCTCTAAGACGTTCCCCCTGACCGTCATCACTGATCATGTCCGCCGCGGTGGTCTGCTCGCGTTGTACACGGCTGTACGCGCTGCGCGTGCTGAACCACTCCTTCTGCCAGACGACCATCGTCTCTTGAATCGCCCGAATCTGAGTCAGGCGTTGTTCAGCGCGAATTTTGGTTACTAGCAGTTCGCTCAATTGCGCCATCAGTGCGTCCAGTTTACTGATATTGACGCGAATGGTTTCGTCGGTGGGTACAGCTTTTTCCACTGCGGGCGCGCGGTTCTTTGGGGGATCAGCGATTGCCGGGGATGGCGCGGGATTCTTGTCAGGGGGAGGTGAT
>CAZSIG010000130.1:2016-4281 GCA_964606195.1 uncultured Anaerolineales bacterium | reverse complement strand
TGGGGAGTTCTTTGTGGATGGATGCGCGGCGGTCGATTTTTGGGACTCGCGCGGCGTCGGGCATCCGTTGCACACCTCTGCCAATTTGCCCCACGCCTGTAGCGCCTCGACGGGCGGAGTGTCCGCGCCCGCCTCGTACGCGGTTTGCACCTCTTGAACGGCATCCAGTACTTCATAACACGCGGTGAACAACTCAGTGTTGCCCTCGATAGTACCGCGCCGCAGCGCATCGAGGGCATCTTCCAGCGCGTGTGCCAGTTGTTCTATTGTGGTCACACCGACGGCGCGCGCCGCGCCTTTCAGACTGTGCGCGGCGCGAAAGGTGCTCTCCAGCGTTTCGGGGCGTTCTTGCGCGTCGATTTCGCCCTGTTCCAACGCCAACAATGCAGCGGTGATGGTCTGAATGTGCTCTTTCAGTTCGGCGCGAAAATTATTGATTAAAGTCTCGCGTATCTGCATGCTTATGGACATAGTTCGCTCCTGCGTAAAGAGTAAATTCTTACCATAGAGACCACTGAGGGCGGAAAGTTGCGGAAATTAGAATTATCGCGTGCGGTTTACTCATTACTCGTTACTCGTTAGACCTGATATCGCTCCACCGTCTCGGTCAGCCCGCGCGCCAGCTCGTTCAGGTTCTGCGCCGCCTTCTCCGCCTGCCGCGTGCTTGCCATGCTCTGTGCCATCGCCTGATTGATATTCTGCATCGCGGTCGCGACCTGCTCGATACCCGACGCCTGCTGACGCCCGCCAGCCATCACCTGCGTCGCTGCCTGTGCCGACTCGTCGATCACTCTAGCTAATTGCTCGATCACCTCTTGCGTCTGGGTGGTCAACATCGCGCCCTGCTCCACCACTTTGGTTCCCTCTTCGGTCGCCATCACCGTGGCGTTGATCGCGTTTTGAATATCGGACAAGATCGTCTTGACTTGCGCGGTCGCCTGCCGCGATTGCTCCGCCAGATTACGCACCTCAACCGCCACCACCGCGAAGCCCTTGCCATGTTCGCCCGCCCGCGCCGCCTCTACTGAGGCGTTCAACGCCAGTACTTTAGATTGCGAGGCGATGTCGTTGACGGTAGTGATGATCTCGCCGATCTGCTGTGCCTGTCCCGACAGCGCCAGAATATTCTCCGCGATGCCGGAGACGCGCTCTTTGATCTGTTTCATGCTGTCAATGGTATACTGCACCGATTCCTTGCCCGACCGCGAGACCTCAACGGTGCGCTGCGAGGCATCTACTACCTCTTGGGCGCGGTCGATCGATTGTTCGGAGATAGTCTTGACCTCGTCCACCGTCGTGGTAGTTTCGGAGATAGAGGCGGATTGTTCGCTAGAACTCGAGGCTTGCTGCGTCGTCGCGGACATGATCTCTGTCGCCGCGGTGCCGAGACTCTGCGCGGCTTCCTTAGTTTGCACAGTCATATCTTTCAAGTTATCCACCATCAGGTTCAGATTCTTGCCCAGAACGATCAACGGATCATTCGCATGTTCATCTCCGTTCATACTTATCTTAACGCCGAGGTTCCCCGCGCCGACCTTCTCCACGAAATCGACGTAATCGGTCACAGTATTCTGTAACCGTTGGTTAGTCCCTTCTAGCGTGTTCATCGCGTTACGTATCTCCGTTTGATCGACGATGATCTCCATCGCGCCGACGATATTTCCACTCTGATTGCGCACGGGCACGCCCGTATAGGAGATGATCATATCTCTGCCCCCCGGATGCGCTTCCGCTTCGCCCATCTCGCTCATGCCGGTGCTCATGGCGCGGGCACAAGCGCAATTGGCGGTGCGGCAGTCGCCGGTCTTGAAGCAGTCGTAGCATTTTTGTCCGATGAGATGTTCCTGCGACATGCCCACTACCTCCGCGCCGGACTTGCTGATGAAGCGAATGTTGAAGTTGTCGTCGATGATCACCGCGGGCGCGGGCATGGCATCGATGTGCCCTACCAGTGTCTCGACGGTGGTATTGATACCAGCAACTAATTGGGCATAACTACCGCTGAACTGGGCGGCATCACCGCGCGCCTCGAGTCTGCCCTCCACCGCGGCTTTGATGAGCATATCTGCCTCAGTGGTCAAGCCGTTCAGGGCGTTGATACAGAGGTTGAGATTATTCTTGATCTCATTGAAATCACCCTGATATTCATCAGTGATCGGTTCGGGAATATCGCCTTTGCTGATGCGATCGACGTACTCCGCCGCGACGTTCAGCGGGCCAATCACCGCGTCCAACGTATTATTGATGCCCTGTACGATACCCGCG
>CAZSIG010000130.1:0-1916 GCA_964606195.1 uncultured Anaerolineales bacterium | reverse complement strand
CCAATCACCGCGTCCAACGTATTATTGATGCCCTGTACGATACCCGCGAACGCGCCGTGGAACTGTGAAACGTCCCCGCGCGTATCCAAGCGTCCTTCTAATGCCGCACTAGTCAGATGTCCCGTTTCCGCGATCAATCCATTGATGGCATCTATACACATATTGAGATTGTTCTTGATTTCGTTGAAGTCGCCCTGATAATCATCGGTAATCGATTCGGGAATATCGCCCTTGCTGATGCGATCCACATATTCCGCCGCGACGTTCAAGGGTCCAATCACCGCGTCCATCGTATCGTTGACGCCCTGCACGATGCGCCGGTATTCTCCGCTGAACTGACTCGCGTCCGCCCGCACATCCAGCTTGCCCGCCACCGCCGCGTCGATAAGGGCATTGACGCTGTCCGCCATCGTCCCCAGATTATCTTTCATCGTAACCATCGCCTTGCCCAGCGCATCCTGTTTAGAAGCCACCGGTATCTCTAGCGATAGGTTGCCCCGCGCAATCTGTCGCGCGGCTTCCGCCTTCGCCTTGAAATAGTCGAGCATGTTGCCGAAGGCGCGCCCCACGCTGCCTAGCTCATCACCGCGCGCGTTGATGCGCCGCAGCTTATTCCAATCCATATCTGCCAATTCCGCGTCCCCCAGCGCGATGCGTTTCGCCCCCTCTTCAATCTGAAGTATCGGATCGGCGATGTTAGTAGCCATGAAGAAGCCGACCACGACCACGGCGGCGCCGGCAATGACGCTGATTAAAATCACGATGTTGCGCAATTGGTTCGCCGGCGCGTTGACCTCGGCTTCGTCTATCTCCGCGAGTAACGCCCAAGTGGTACCATAGACATCAACGGGGCCATAAGCCGAAAAGACGCGCGCCCCGCGATAATCGGTGATCACAGCCTCGCTATCCGTTCCTGCTAACGCGCGGCGCACCGCTTCGGTATCTATACCATTCTCCTCGACCGTTCCCGCGAAGGAGGCGGCTACCGTGTGATCAGAAGATAGGAAAGAATCGGAGCGCATTCGCTTATCGGGGCCGACCAGATAGGTTTCGCCGGTATCGCCCATGCCGCTGCGCTCCTGCATGATGGCGTTAATCTGTGCCAGCGGGATTTGAATAGCCACCGCGCCAATTTGCGCGCCGGTGGTATCCTCAACAGGCACTGCCAAAAAGGACGCCGGTTTGTCTCCAGATGGCGCGTAGGGCGCGAAGTCCGCGAAACCTATCTCTTGCTTCTCCGCTGTGCGAAAGGCGCGCGCCAATCCCGTATCTTGTAAGGTTCCCTGTAGCAGATTCTCGCCCAGGTCCGGTTCCGCGGCTACGGTATAAACTACATCCCCATCTGTGGCGATCAGGAAAATATCGTGATAACCGAAATCCTCTGCCATCGCCGCGAAGATGGGGCCGAATTCCTTTTCCACCTCCAGCCACTGCGCGCCGCCTACGCGGTCTCCCTCCGCCTCGAAGGCGACCTCGAATTGCTCGATGGCGCGCTGGGTAGTCGGATTATCATTGAGGGAATGGACTATGCCCTCCACCGTATCGAAATACATCGCGATCTGATGTCGTTTGATTTCGTGTACCGCCTCCAGATTATTGTAGGCTTGCTTCGTCAACGCGCTCTGCGCCCGATACAGGCTGAACACCGCGACGATGATCAGCGGAATCAAGCCCACCATTAAAAAAAGCCCGATCAGTTTGGGTTTCATCGGAATGTTGTCCAAACTGAACCGCTGTCGATTCGTTAGTTGTTCCTCTGGTTCGCGAGGAAGGGTTACATTTTCCATTTTTTCCTCCTTATGTTCAACTATGTCTACCATTTTTACCTTTACTAGAAACCTCAAGATTTACGCAAACCGCGTAATGATTAACCGCAGAGGGCGCAAAGAGCGCGGAGAAGCCTAGTGGGCAAACAC
>CAZSIG010000129.1:7379-8822 GCA_964606195.1 uncultured Anaerolineales bacterium | reverse complement strand
AGAAAGGAAATAACCTATGGATACAAATTTTGGTTTTCACCAAACACCACAATTTAGTGTGTTATCGGATAGACAAATCAAGATGATATATCAGGCGACGTTGGAGTGCCTGAACCGTACCGGTGTAGATGTGTTAAACGAGGAGGCGCGAGACCTGCTGGCGAAGGCGGGGGCGCGTGTGAGTGGAAAGCGCGTCCGCATTCCCCCCATCATCATTCAGGACGCGGTATCGACCAGCCCGCGCACCTTCACTATCTGGGGGCGCGATACGCGCCATCGAATGCAGATAGTGCCTAATCGCACTTATTTCGGTCCCGGTCCAACCTGTACCTATTTCGTGGATCCCGAAACAGGAAAGCGGCGCAGGTCGCGGCGCGGTGATCCGGGTATGACCGCGTTAGTGTGCGACGCGTTGCCCCACATCGATTACGTGATGTCGCTGAGTTTGATAGATGATGTGGAACCCACTTTAGCATCGGTATACGAGTTCGCCGAGATGATTACCAATACCGGCAAGCCGGTACTGGCTTGGGCGAACAATGTCGACAACGTGACCGACATCTATGACATGGCGGTGACTATCGCGGGCGGGGCGGAGTATTTTCGAGAGAGACCTAATTTCGGCTTCTTCGCGTCGTATCAGCCCCCACTGGTACATACGAACGAAGAACTCGCTAACGCGCTTTGGGCGGTCGAGCACGATATTCCGGTGATTTACATCGGCGGTGGATGTGCTGGTGAGACCGCGCCGATTACTGGCGCGGGGTTGTGCGTCACTTATCTCGCGGCGGCATTGAGCGGCTTGGCTATTTTACAGCTTAAAAGGCGCGGCGCGCCGGTCTGTATCGGTGGAGTGCCGCAGGCGATGGACTTGCGCACGGGGCGCCCGGCTTACGGTTCTCCGGAGATGATGCTTTACAGCGCGGCGTTGGCGGACATCTCTCGCCATTTAGAGATTCCCTTCATGGGCACCGCGGGGGCATCTGAAGCCAAGACGCTCGACCAGCAGGCGGCTATTGAGAGCGCTATTCAGGTGATGTTATCTAATTTGAGCGGCGCGACTTTGGTGCATGACGTTGGTTTTTTGGACTGCGCGGACATCGGTTCGTTGGAGATGTTGATAATGACCGATGAGATCATCTCTATGACCAAGCGGATTATGCGCGGGGTCGAGGTTGATGAGAATACCTTGATGCTCGACGCGATAGATAAGGTCGGTCCCGGGGGACATTTCATGGATACCAAAGAGACCGCCAGACTTTGTCGCACCGAGATTTGGCGGCCGTCGCTGATGGATCGGCAGGGCTGGGCAACGTGGACGGCGGCTGGCGCGATGACTATGCACGATCATGTTAAGGCGTGGGTTTGGGAAATCATCCATACGCACAAACCGCCAGCTCTGCCGATAGGCGCGGCGGAGAGAATACAAGAGATACTCAAGCG
>CAZSIG010000129.1:5963-7279 GCA_964606195.1 uncultured Anaerolineales bacterium | reverse complement strand
AAACTCATGTTATAATCTCTAAAGTTTAGAATATCTGATATTCGCAAAAAATTAAATGCTCACGGAGGTTCGAACACAAAAAGGATGAATGTAGCGACAAGAATGACCAAATTGGCGAAAGAATCCGCGTTTGAGGTGCTCGCGCGAGCGCGAGAGCTAGAAGCGCGGGGGCGCAATGTGGTTCATCTGGAAATTGGGCAGCCCGACTTCGATTCGCCGAACAATATCAAATATGCCGCGATGAAGGCGTTAGTTGAGGGGAAAACTAGCTATACCCCCTCGGCGGGGATTCCCGAACTGCGCACCGCGACCGCGGAGTATGTAGCGCGAACGCGCGGGATAGCGGTAAATCCGCGCCAGGTCGTCGTCGTGCCGGGCGGCAAGCCGACGATTTTTTACACCATCATGGCGCTGTGCGAGGCGGGCGACGAGGTAATTTATCCCAACCCCGGCTTTCCCACCTATGAGTCGGTCATCGCCTTCTCTGGCGCGCAGCCGGTGCCGGCGCGCTTGTTGATGGAAAAGAATTTCAGCTTTGACCTGGAGGAATTTCGCGGTCTCGTGACCGAGCGCACCAAGTTGATTATCCTAAACTCACCGCACAACCCGACTGGCGGCATCATTCCCCCGCATGACCTCGCGGAGGTAGCGAAGATCGCGGTCGAGAATGACATCATGGTACTGTCCGACGAAATTTACAGCCGTTTGCAATACGATGGGGAGTTCACCAGCATCGCGAGTTTCCCCAACATGACAGAGCACACCGTAATTCTGGATGGTTTCTCCAAGACTTACGCGATGACCGGCTGGCGGCTGGGCTACGGCGTTATGCCGGAGTGGTTGGCGGGGCATGTCACCAAGCTGATGACCAACTCCAACTCCTGCAACGTCGCGTTCACGCAGTACGGCGGCATTGAGGCGCTGACCGGACCGCAGGATGAAGTGGAGGAGATGCGCGCCGCGTTTCTCAAACGGCGCGAGGTGATTATCAAGGGACTGAACGAGATTCCCGGCTTCAAGTGTCTCATGCCCGCGGGCGCGTTCTACGCCTTTCCCCACATCGCGGCGACGGGCAAGACCGCGCAGGAGATGGCGGACTATCTGCTGGATGAAGCGGGCGTGGCGACCCTCGCGGGGACTTCGTTCGGCGAATACGGCGAAGGTTTTATTCGGCTGTCCTACGCGAACTCGATTGAGAACATCGAGCGCGCGTTAGAACGCATCGACGCCGCAGTGCGAAAGATTTAGTAGTTAGAGAGGAAATAGAACGCGGATACCGCAGATTGTACTGATTTACGCGGATTTTATCTAGCTTT
>CAZSIG010000129.1:0-5863 GCA_964606195.1 uncultured Anaerolineales bacterium | reverse complement strand
AATCAGGAAAATCAGCGTTCCATTCCTCAAAATCAAATTTAGTACGAGGAGGTATTAAGATGCCCAAAAAAGTTTCATGGTTGAAGGGAGTTTTTCCCGCGCTGGTAACGCCGTTCAAGAAAGACGAGAGCATTGACGAAGATGGATTCCGCGCCGTCATTCGGCAGTGTCTCGATCATGTGAACGGCTTGGTGCCCTGCGGCACCACCGGCGAATTTCCGTATATCGAGGTCGCGGAACAAAAAAGGTTAGTAGAGATTGCCGTAGAGGAGGCGCAAGGTAAACCGGTCATCGCGGGGACGGGCGCGTCCAGCACGCGTGAGGCTATCGAGTTGGCGCGCAATGCGAAAGAGGCGGGCGCGAGCGCGTGTCTGATCGTTACGCCCTATTTCTTGCATCCATCGGATAAAGGAGTGTACCAACACTTCTACGAGATTGCTAAGGCGGTCGATATTCCGATCTTGCTCTACAATATTCCGCAGGTGATGGACAGGTATCTACCGCGCCGCGTGGTGCAGGATTTAGCGGATATTCCAAATATCGTCGGCATCAAGGATTCATCGGGCAATCTCACCTACACGATGGAGATTTTAGAATACGCGGGCGACCGCATTGACGTGTTCATCGGGCACGATGAGGTAGTGCTGAACGCGCTGGCGGGCGGCTGCTCCGGCATGATTCTCGCGTCGGCGCAGGTCTATCCCGAAGTGTGGCAGGAAGTCATCGCGGCGGTGAACGCGGGCGATTTGGCAAAGGCGCGGGAATTACAGCGCAAGGTACAAAAATTGTCGCGCATCTTCTGTCGCTACGGCGGCGGCGTCGCGGTGAAACAAGCGCTGAAGATGATGGGCGTGCCCGCGGGCAGACCGCGAATGCCGTTGAAGTCCGTCGGCGGCGCGCTGTTACACGAAGACCGCGCCGAGATTCAGGTAGAGCTGGAGAAAATCGGCAAAATCGCGCCGAAAGAGCGCGAATACAACGTGCCGAGCGGTGATTTGGCGGCGCGGTGGGAGGGTATCGAGCTAACCGCGGCGCAAATCGCGGCGGACGGTTATCGCTTGGGCGCGGGCGCGGCGGGCGAAGGCGTGGAGAAGGTGCAGATTGACCTCATCGCGGGCGCGAAGGATACCGCGCTAGGCGAGGCTTACGCCTATCAGTTGACCTACCCGCGCCACAGCTACGAGGCGCTGACCACGATTTTGGAGCCGAACCTGATGGTGCGTCCCGCGACGTTGATTCTGCCGAGCAGCCCCTTACTCGATTTGCGTCAGGCGAATATGGTCTACGGTCCGACGCAGTCCGCGGTGGCGAAGGCAATTGTCGATAAGCTCGCGGTGGGCGTCATCCCCGAAAGCGCGATGGACGCGGAGGTGATGATTGTGCAAGCGGCGGTGAATCCGAAGGCACTAGACCGTCACGCGTTGCACGGCAGCGTATACGCGGCGACGAGCGCGGCGATTGATGAAGCGTTTGGGAAGTAAAGAGTAAAGCGTGAAACGTGAAGCGTGAATTTTTATGACGCGTTTTACGCTAACAAGTAATTACGGCATAGGTGTAATCAAATTCTAGCCAGGAGAGCAGGAATTCTAAATGGGAGACGCGCTGCGGGGCTGTGGGAAAGGCGGGGTCATTGAGGTAGAGGAATTCTTCATCGAGACCAACGACTACTACCGCGTGGTTGGTGGCGATTTTCCAGTACGGCAACTCGCTTGTACGAAGGAAAATGATGATAGGGATGCCTGCTGTCAGATATTCGGCTATCCCTTCGAGGGTGGAGGATGAGTAGACAACGTCACAACCTAGCGCGGTCAATCGTTGTACATTGCGAGCAGGGGTGCCGTATGGCGTGGCATTGAGCAGTTTGTACAGCTTCGCGTAGTTAGGTGAATGTCCAAAATACTCTAGCACCATCGCTACGCAAATTGGCAAGCAATCGGCTTCTTCAGTTTGTTGACAGTGCGGGACTGGCAGTAAGTTTTTCGGCATTAGCGGTTATCTCAGCAATAAGTTGGGGGGTAATCAATAACTGTCCGGTTTCTATATCGACATCAATCGCGCCGACGGTACCGACATCCCCCCGCGAGGGAAAAGAGAGAATGACCGGCACACGCCAATGTACGCGGTCGGAGACAATCAAATCAGGCTCGCTGCCGTGCATTAAGTTACTAATTTCACTAAGCACGAACCGGCTCACTTTCTGCCGCGCCGCCATTGCCGATATATTGACCTCCGTTGTTACCTTGATGTCAATATCCAGCCGTCCGGTGCGCGGGATATGCCAACTATTTAGAGTCGCGGTGGTCATAGATGCTCCTTTCAACAACATAAATCTCATTGAGGTAGTAATTTGATTATACGCTGGATTTGAGTTTTTGAGCAAATTAGAGGTGAAACGTAAAGGCGTGAGATTTTGTGGGTGACACATTACGTTTTACGCATCACGCATCACGCATTACGCCTTCACGTTTTACGAATTAGGAGGAAATCATGGGATATAAAACTGATTGGTTTAAGGGGGTCTTTCCCGCGTTGGTGACGCCCTTCACGAGTGATGATAAGTTCGACGAGGCGGCATATCGCCAGCTAATTCAATATGTGCTGCCGCACGTAAACGGGATTGTGCCGTGTGGCACAACAGGTGAATTCAGCTACATGAGCTTCGCGGAAAAGCAGCGCGTCATCGAAGTCGCACTGGACGAAGTGAACGGCAAAATCCCCGTACTCGCGGGCACCGGCTGCCAGAGCACGCGCGAGGCGGTCAAGCTGACCGCGTGGGCGAAGGACGCGGGGGCGAGCGGCGCGTTGGTCGTCGCGCCGTACTACCTCAAACCGACTTTCAACGAACTTTACGACCATTTCAAGAAGGTGAATGAGGTCGGGCTGCCGATGGTATTGTATAACATTCCGCAGTGCATGGGCACGCACCTGAAGTGGTGGACCGCGGAGGGGATGGCACTGGCGTTCGATAACGTCGTCGGCATCAAGGACTCCAGCGGCGATATGCCCTTCTTCATGGCGCTGCTGGAGAAGCTGCGCGGTAAAATCAGCGTATTCTGCGGACATGATGAAATCGCCTCTGCCGCGCTGATGGCGGGCGGCGATGGGGTGATACTAGCGAGCGCGAACATCATCCCCGACCGCTGGCAGGAGATTTACCATTTGGTGCAAGATGGTGAATTTGAGACGGCGCGGCAGAAGCAGAAGGAAATTCAAATTATGACGCGCATCACCACTCGTAAGGGCGCGAATCAGGCGATGAAGGAGGCGTTGAGAATGGTCGGCATCGACGTGGGGCATTCGCGGCTGCCGGTCATGCAGGGTGGCGCGTTCGAGCGCGAGGATTACGAAGATGTGCGTACCCAGCTTGAGAACTTGGGTAAGATCACCAAGCGCAAAGTCAAGTTCGCGGGCGCGGAGGTGGATTACGCGGCGACGCCGGAGACGCCCGCCGAAATTGCAGACTTCGTGATGGCGGTGGGGGAAGGTTTCGCGGGACCGCCAGCATACGAACTGGCGCACATCGACTTGCTCATCGGCAAGAAGGGCGGTCCGGTCGAGAAGGCGATGGAGCGCGCATTGCAGGAAACGCGCCCCGGTCACGAGTTGGTCATCATCAACGAGCACCCGCACACGATGTTGGTGCCGACGGTGACGGTACGCGGGGAAAAGGCGAAGCAGTTGGTTTATACCGACTCGGTAGAGGGGATAAATCTGGCAATTGACCACGCGATTAAACAGGGCTTTTTGCCAGAGACGATGCTAGACGATATGTGCATGATTGCCAACGTCTTCGTACACCCCGCGGCGAACAACCGGCGGCGCGTTGCCATGAATAACTACAAGGCGATGCGCGGCGCGATTCGCAAAGCGATTGAGCAGCGCCCGACGCTGCGGGAGTTGGTCGCGGAGAAAGAGGCGGCGCGGCATCCGTTCAGGTATGCGCCGTAGTTAGTTATTGGGAAATTTATTGCAAATGCCCGCTACCATTAAGGTGGCGGGCATTTGCTAATTTGTTGAGTTGCGCGGTATTATAAGACGTGAAGCGTGAATTTACGCTCCGCGAGGAGGGGTGAGATGAAATTTCCTTATGGTATCAGTGACTTTTATCAACTTATAACCGAGGCTTATTTCTACGTTGACCGCACGGATAGAATTAGAGCCATTGAAGACGCGGGCAAACAATTGCTGTTCCTGCGCCCGCGCCGTTTTGGTAAAAGCCTGTGGCTCTCGACACTGGAGAATTACTACGACGTGGCGAAAGCCGCGGACTTCCCGCGCTTATTTGGGCAGCTCGCCATCGGGCAAGACCCGACGCCGCTGCACAATCAATACTTTATCCTCAAATGGGACTTCTCGGTGGTAGACCCACAGGGCAGCGCGGCAACCATCAAAAGGGCGTTGCACGACCACCTGAATCGGCGTATCGACATCTTTGCTAATCGCTACACCGGCATGTTCAGCCAACCGATCAGCGTAAACGAAAACAACGCGATTTCCTCGTTTGAATCGGTGCTGGCAGCTATCCAACGCACCCCGTATAAGCTGTACTTGCTGATAGATGAGTACGACAACTTCGCCAACGAAGTACTGACCGCCAGCCGCGACCGCTACGAGACGCTGTTGTTCGGCGAGGGGCTGCTCAAAACCGTGTTCAAAGCGATCAAATCGGCGAGCAGCGGCTTGGGGTTAGACCGCGTATTTATCACCGGGGTATCTCCCGTAGTGATGAGCGACATCACCAGCGGGTACAATATCGTCAAGAACATCTATTTGCGCCCGGATTTCAATGACTTGTGTGGCTTCACCGCTGCGGAGGTGACCGCGACGTTGCAGCAAACTGCGGCGAAGTGCGCTTTATCAGAAGAACAAATGGCGGAGGCGCGCGCGCTGGTGGAGCGATTTTACAATGGCTACTCTTTTAGCGAAGACGCCGCGGATTTAGTTTACAATCCCACGTTGGTGCTCTACTTTCTGGAGACGCTGCAACGCGCTTGTCGCTACCCGCGCCAGATGTTGGACAGCAATCTGGCGATGGATCGCGCCAAGATCGCATATATCGCGCGGCTACCGAATGGCGCGGAGTTGATTGTGGACATCCTGAACGAGGAAACGATGCTGAGTGTGCCCGCGTTGGCGACGCGGTTTGGGGTACAAGATATACTGACGACGACGCAAGATACGACCTGGTTAGCCTCCTTGCTGTACTACTTCGGCGTGTTGACCATCGGCGAGCGCACTTCCCACGCCAAACTGCGTTTGCAGATCCCCAATCTGGTGACGCGGCGGCTCTACGCGGAGCAGATTCGCGACATGCTCTTACCCAGCCCGGCGCACGACGCGGCGTTGCGTGCCGCCGAGGCATTGTACAGTGCGGGTGAGATGCAGCCGTTGTGTGAGTTCATCGAGCAGCGCTACTTTGCCGTCTTGGACAATCGGGACTACCGCTGGGCAAATGAACTGACGATCAAAACCGCGTTTCTGACCTTGTTATTCAACGACCTGCTCTACATCATGGACTCCGAACCCGCGCTGGCGCGAGAGTACGCGGATTTGGTGATGATTGTGCGCCCGGATATGCGGCAGTATCAGTTGCTAGATGTGTTGATTGAATTCAAGTATCTCAAATTGCAAGATGATTTAGCCATGAGCGGTGCGGCGGTGCGAGAGATGGAGCGTACCGCGCTGATAGAACTATCAAAGGTGCAGGAAAAATTGGCGGAGGCGCGGGCGAAGTTACAAGAATATCGCCAAACGCTGAATGCCAAATACGGCGCGGCGCTGCATTTGCGCACCTACGCGGTGGTGGCATTGGGCTTTGATCGTTTGGTATGGGAAGAGGTGGATAGTGAAGCGTGAAACGTGA
>CAZSIG010000128.1:6070-8936 GCA_964606195.1 uncultured Anaerolineales bacterium | reverse complement strand
TAATCAGTGCCGCGATAGTTGTAGTGGCTGCGATTAAACTGGCTGACTATGGAGACATAATCGCGCACCGTACCAAGCTGGGTGGTATGTTTATCGGCGCGTTGCTTATGGCAGGCGCCACCTCTCTACCCGAACTCGCGGCTACCGTCAGCTCCATCAGTCAGAGCGTCCCCAACTTAGCCGCCGGAAACATGTTCGGCAGCAACATCTTCAATATGCTTCTATTGGGCGTATTCGCTCTGCTGAACTGGCGGGCGCGCGTGCTGCGGCGCGTCGCGATGAAACATGCCCTCACCGCGAGTTTGGCAACCGTACTCGCGGGGCTGGTGACATTCCTCTTACTCGCGAACATCGATTTGAAGCTCGGCTGGCTCGGCGCGGACAGTCTGTTTATCATCATCGTCTATCTGGTAGGCGTCTGGCTTATTCGCGCCAACGATCCGCTATCCGGTTCACAGACCGAACCGGACGAATCTTTCATCGCGGGGTTGCCTAGCTTGCGCAAAGCTATCACAGGCTTCGCGATTGCTACCATAGTATTGATCTTGGTAGTGCCCCAATTAGTGAGTAGTAGTAATGGCATCGCGACGGTGACCGGCTTAGGCGCGGGCTTCGTCGGCGTGGTATTGTTAGCGTTTGTCACCTCTTTGCCCGAATTAGTCTCCTGTTTAGCCGCGGCGCGGTTTGGTGCCTATGATATGGCGGTCGGCAACCTTTTTGGCAGCAATCTTTTTAATATGCTCTCGATCGGGTTGGCTGACCTATTCTATGTACAAGGCAGATTTCTGAGTGTTATCGACCACGATTTCGCCCTAGCCGGGCTAATCGGCTTGTTGCTAACCGGCTTGGGATTAGTGGGAAACCTGGCGCGAGTGAAGAGACGATTTCTATTCGTGGAGATAGACGCGCTGTTGCTCATCTTAGGTTACATCGCGGGGGTCTGGTTACTGTATACCAGAGGAATTGGAGTTTGATTTGGTCATTGAATTGATGTCTAGCTACCTGATAGTTTGCTGCCTCGCGCCGCGTACCCCGTGAGTGAACTCACGGTGACTATGAGAAACGCGCTGAAGCGTGTTATGCCGAACATGCTTCAGCATGTTTCCGGTAGCCGCGCCGAGTTCACTCGGCGACCCGCGGCGCGGGCTGAAGTGGTAATTTGAAAGTGTTAGGTAGCTAGAACTGATGTTATCTTTGTAGTTCGATCGTAATGTGTTAGGACTTACGCAAGTTCAGAATAATTTCACCGCCGAGGGTGCGGAGAGCGCAGAGTTTTCTGGATAATTTTTTATCGCGCTGCGGATATGACTTTTAATGAACACTTATGATTGGGTATGACAAACACAAAAAATCTCTCCCGATACTCTCCGCGTTCTCTGCGCTCTCGGCGGTTAGTTATAATACGGTTTTGCGTAAGTCCTATGTGTTATACTTACCATGTCTAAAAGGATGGCTAAATCGAAAGTGGCGTATTGAGGTAAACTCCGCGCCGCGTTCATTTTTTCACAATATCAATCAGGAGGTCTACTTTGAAAGAATTAACAGCCCGCGCCTTAGACTTGGCGAAAGTACAAGGCGCGATCTATGGAGATATACGCATAGTGCACCGCGAAGTACAAAACATCGCGGTGAAAAACGGCATCGTCGAAGCGGTTTCCACCAAAACCGATCAGGGCTTCGGCGTACGCGTCGTCGTGGATGGTGCGTGGGGCTTCGCGTCAAGTTCAATTTTGAGCGGCGCGGAGGTCGACCGCGTGACCGCACTAGCGGTGCAGATCGCGCGGTCGAGCGCACTGACCAAACATACGGATGTGCAGTTCGACAAACCGATGAACGTACAGGGCACATACCGCACACCGGTTGAGATTGATCCGTTCAGTGTATCATTAGAAAATAAAATCGCCCTGCTTCTAGCGGCGGACGCGGAGATACGCCGAGAAAAGGAGGTTCGCGTCGCGGAATCTAGTCTGGAGTTCATTCGCGAGCGCAAGACCTTCGCCAGCACGGAGGGGAGTTTCATCGAGCAGGAAATCATCGAGAGTGGCGGCGGCATCGAGGTCACCGCGGTGAGCGAGGACGAAGTACAAACGCGGTCGTACCCCAATTCCGTCGGACGGCAGCAAGCCACACAGGGCTACGAGTTCATCGAAGCGATGCAATTGGTCGAAAACGCGCCGCGCATCGCCTCTGAAGCGGTTGCACTGCTGACCGCACCGCAGTGCCCCAGCGGAGTTACTACACTCATCCTCGACGCGTCGCAGTTGGCACTGCAAATTCACGAATCGTGCGGGCATCCGATTGAGTTGGACCGCGTCTTCGGCACCGAGGCGAGCTACGCGGGAACCAGTTTTCTGACGCCTGATAAACTCTACAAATTCCGCTACGGTTCGGACATTGTGAACATCACCGCAGACGCGACGACGCCCGGCGCGTTAGGGACCTTCGGCTATGATGATGAGGGAGTGCCCGCGCAGGTCACGCCAATCGTCCAGAACGGCATCTTCGTGGGGTATCTCACCTCGCGCGAGACCGCGCCGAAGATCAATCAATGCAGCAACGGGACGATGCGCGCCGATGGCTGGAATCGCATTCCACTGATTCGAATGACTAACATCAATCTCGAACCGGGGGAGTGGGATTTCGATGAGCTGATCGCGAGTACCGATGACGGCGTTTACATGCAGACTAATAAGAGTTGGAGCATTGATGATAAGCGGCTCAATTTTCAGTTCGGTACGGAGATCGCGTGGGAAATCAAAAATGGCAAGTTGGGGCGCATGTTCAAGAACGCGACGTATACCGGCATCACGCCGCAGTTTTGGCAAGGGTGCGACGCGATTTGCAACGGGGATTATTGGATCGTCTA
>CAZSIG010000128.1:0-5970 GCA_964606195.1 uncultured Anaerolineales bacterium | reverse complement strand
AAGGAGCACGTAATGTTAGGAAAAGACAAAATCAAGGAAATAACCGACCGCGTATTGGCATACTCAGGAGCTGATCAGACAGAAGTATTGATGTTTAGCGAAACCGAGCACCTGACGCGGTTCGCTAATTCGTATATTCATCAAAATGTTTCAGAAACTAATGCACAAGTGCGAGTACGCGCCGTGGTAGGGAAACGAACCGGCGTTGCCTCGACCAATGATCTCCGCCCAGCCGCGTTGGAGAAGGTCGTCAACGATGCCGTGACTGCGGCGCGGTTGCAACAGGAGAACCCCGATTTTAAGACGTTGCCCGGCGCGGCTGAATATCAGCAGGTCGAGAGCTACGTAGCGCGCACCGCGGATTTCACCCCTGAAGAGCGAGCGCGCATGGTAAAAATTCTCTGTGATAAGGCTCGCGAACGTACCCTGAGCGCGTCGGGCGCGTTCAGTACCACCGATGAGGAGTTCGCCGTCGCCAATTCGCGGGGCGTCTTCGGCTATCACCCCAGCACGCAGGCGGAATTGATGACCGTCATCATGGGCGACAGCGGATCCGGTTTCGCCAGCCGAACATGCCGCGATGTAGCGGATATCGATGCCGCCGCGTTGGCGAACATCGCGATAGAGAAAGCGCTAAAGAGTCGCGACCCTATCGCGATAGAACCGGGGGAATACACGGTGATTCTCGAAGAGGACGCGGTAGGCGATATGGTCGGCTTTCTGGCATACATGGGACTGAGCGCGCTCGCGGTGCAGGAGAAGCGGAGTTTCATGTGCGACCGCTTTGGAGAGCGAATTGTGGGCGAGAATATCACGATTTGGGATGATGGCTTAGACACCCGCTCCGCGCCGCTGCCGTTCGATTACGAGGGCGTGCCGAAACAGCGCGTGGAACTGATTGCCAATGGCATTGCCAAAGGGGTAGTTTACGACACCTACACCGCGGGACGCGAGGCAGGCAAACATTCGACCGGGCACGCGCTCCCCGCGCCGAACACCTACGGACCATTTCCGCTGAATCTGTTCTTGCAAACCGGCGCCGCGACTAAAGAGGAGATGCTCGCCAGCACGAAGCGCGGGATTTGGGTGACGCGATTTCACTATACGAATGGCTTACACCCGCTGAAAACCATCTTTACGGGGATGACGCGAGATGGGACGTTTCTCATTGAAGATGGCGAGATCACGCGTCCGCTTAAAAACTTGCGCTTCACGCAGAGCATTTTGGACGCGCTGTCGAACGTGGAGATGATCAGCCGCGACGCGAAGCTGTACACCGATTTTTTCGGCGCGATACACGTACCCGCGTTGAAGGTGCGTAATTTCACCTTTTCGGGGGTGACGGAGTTTTAAGCGAAGCTGACAGAGGGCAGTTTTCAGCGATCAGGCTGATAATAGAAACAAGGGGCAAGGTTCGCGAACCTTGCCCCTTGGGGACTGGTTCAGTTGAGTTGGCTATAGATCACGAATAACCCAAATGGCCAAATTACGCGCATTTTCTTGCTTTTTTATTCGGGCTATTCGTAAATTCGCGCCATTCGTGATTAAATCGCGGGAGATTTCTCAAAATCCAATTGAACTGAACCAGTGCCGATTACCCAAAATCGCGGCATATGTCTTAAAATCTGCGAAAATCAGGTCAATCTGCGTTATCTGCGTTCTATAATGACGCGGTCAAATAAATCGATATAATATCTAATCTGTGGTAAAGCCCAGCCGTTCTAAGAATGGACTCAAATCTTGCCGATGTGATCTGTATCTAAAAAGTGCGTCACACTTCCGAAGTGTGGCGCACTTTAGCGAAAACGGCTGTTTGATGGTGATGATTCAGAAAAATCATCACCTTTCACATTTTTCCAGATTAATGTCTCTCCTCGCGGCTGTAAGGTAACCCCAACGCCGCGGGCGCGCCCACGCGCTTGCTGATCGCCTCTCTCCAGGTGACCACGGTTAATACGAGTATGGTGAAGATATATGGCAGCATTCCCAAAAACGCCGAGGAATTGAGGAATTCCACGATCTGTTTCATGGCAGGGGTAATAGAAATCAGATTCTGAGATAAGCCTTTGGGGACAATCGGCGCCCCCGCGGCTTGCAGTCGAAACTGTACCGCGTTAATACCGCCGAATAGAATCGAACCAATGACCGCGCGGACCGGATCCCACGTCGCAAAGATGACCAGCGCGATAGCGATCCACCCACGCCCCGCGGTAAGCCCCTCTGTCCATCCGGGAGTGTAAGCCAGCGACAGATGTGCCCCTCCCAGCGCGATCAACATTCCCCCCACGATGGTGTAAACGTAACGCAGCCAACGCACGCTCACTCCCATCGCGTCGGCGGCTTGGGGATCCTCCCCGACCGCGCGCATATGCAAGCCGGGGCGCGTTTTATACAGATAATACCACATCATGGGCACAAATAGATACATGAGATAGACTAGGGCATCCTGCTCGAACAAAGCCGTGCCTAGTACGGGAATTTGGCTCAATCCGGGCAGAGCGATCTTGTCGAATTTGGGACCTATTTGGCCCACTAACGGCGCGCCCCCGGGGCCCAATTTTTGTCCCAAAAAGTTCGCCAAACCGGTGCCGAATAGAGTTAACGCTAAGCCACTGACCACTTGCCCCGCGCGCAGGTCTATGCTCAATACCGCGTGAATGGCAGCCAGCGCTCCACCAACCAGAATTGATACTCCCACACCTGCCCATGTGCTTCCTGTATGAAATGCGGTGGCGAAACCAGTCACCGCGCCCATAATCATGATTCCTTCCACGCCCAAGTTCAGAATGCCGGAACGCTCGGTCAATATTTCACCGATCGTCGCGTAAACTAGTGAAGTACCAGCGCGGACAGTTATCGCTAAAATTGATACAATTAACGCTTCTGAACTCATAGATAGTCTCCTTTACGACTCTACTGAAAAAACTAGGGAATTTACCACTGAGACACTGAGGGCACGGATATTATAGGTTCCAGCTTAAATTAGCTCTGTGTTCTCCGTGTCTCTGTGGTTGGTTATCCTTTTTTCAAGAATCCCTTTATGTTTCACATTGAGCGACATCTTCGCGGCGTTCCACGCGAACGCGGTAGTTGATTAGTATCTCTCCACCTAGCAGGAAGAACAATATCGCGCCTTGCAATATCAATGAGACGGCAGCGGGAAGCTGCATGGTAATCTGAATCTGGTCTCCGCCGACGAGCAGGGCAGCCATCAAAAACGCGGCGACGACGATCCCCGCAGGGTGTAATTTGCCCAACCACGCGACGATGATCGCGGTGTAGCCGTAGCCAACTGTCAACCCTTTTTGCAAACGGTGCGAAATTCCCGCAACCTCCGCCATGCCCGCCAATCCCGCCAGCGCGCCGCTGAGCAGGACTACCAAAACGATGTTACGTGCCAAGTCAATACCACTGTACCGCGCCGCTTCGGGGTTTTCGCCGATGACTTTGACCTCGTATCCCCACTTCGTGCGCGCCATTATCAACCATAGTATTAGCGCGGCGACTAGGGCGAAAATCAGTCCAGCATGTACGCGCGTTTGAAAGAAGCGCGGCAGCCAGGCAACCTCCTCGAACTGTGCGCTGCCGGGGAAGCCGTAACCTTGAGGGTCTTTCCAGGGACCGTAAAATAGATATTCGATCCACAATATCGCGATATAGTTCATCATCAACGTGGTGATGGTTTCATTGACTTTGAGGTAGGCTTTGAGCGCGCCCGGTATCAGTGCCCATAACGCGCCACCTATCATGCCGGCTACAGCCATAGCAGGGATCACCGTCACCGCGGGGAGCTTGTCCGCGAGGAACAATGCTACGCCGGCTGACGCGAAGCCTCCCATAGCCAATTGCCCCTCCGCGCCGATGTTCCAGAATTGCATTCTAAAGGCGACGGAAACGCCAAGTCCGCACAGCATCAACGGGACCGCCTTGACCAGCGTCTCAGACATTTCATATTTTCCCCCGAACGCGCCGATGAACATCGCTTTGTAAGTGCTGAGCGGATTAGCTCCCACAGCCATCAGCAGGATCGCGCCGCTCAACAGCGCGAGTATCAGCGAACCGATAGGCACTAAATATGCCATCGTCCGCGATGGTTTCAATCTTTTTTCCAAACGTAAACTAGGCATCTTTTCCTCCGTAAGTGAGCAAATCTATAAGGCGGATCATTGGCGATCTATTTGGCTCTATTTTTATGTGCGCCAGCCATCATCAAACCGATCTCGTCAACGTTAGCTAACTCCGCATTCACTACCCCTTGAATCTCCCCCTCGTAAATAACCGCGACGCGGTCGGACAATCCTAATAACTCATCGAGGTCCTCGGAGATCAACAGTATCGCGGCACCTTCCGCGCGCTGCTCGAGCAGTAATTTGCGCACCGATTCCGTCGCGCCGATGTCCACGCCGCGAGTGGGGTGTACAGCCACCAATAAATCCGGTTCCGCGCTAATCTCGCGCGCCAGAATCGTTTTTTGTAAGTTGCCGCCAGAGAGCAACCGTACCGGAGTTTGAGGGGTCGGGGTATCGATGGCGAATTGTTCGATCAATTTTTTGACGAAGTTACGGATGGCAGTGAGGTCTAAAAAAGGTCCTCTGGCTAATGGCGCGGCGCGGTATCCCTTTAGGGCGATATTATCGGTTACGGGAAGGTTGCCCGCCAGCCCGCGCCCTAATCGATCACCGGGCACGTAGCTCACGCCTTGCTTGATGATGTGGCGCGGGGGATTATTGGTAACATCGCCATTCTTAATGAATACCTTACCGTTGGTCACCTCTCGTAACCCGGTGATTACCTCCGCCAATTCGCGCTGCCCATTACCCGCGACGCCCGCAATCCCTAGTATTTCCCCTTTGCGTATCTGCAAAGAGGCGTTTTTCAAGGCTGCTAAGCCTTTGTCATTTTGTGCACAAACTCTATTTAGTTCGAGAATGACCTCACCCTGTGGAATAACTTTTTTATCCAGACGAAATAGCACTTCGCGCCCGACCATCAGGCGCGCCAACTCGCGCGGGCTGGTATCGGCAGTCTTGACCGTATCTATCACGCGCCCCTTGCGCATCACGGTGACGCGGTTTGAGATCGCCATCACTTCGTCTAATTTGTGCGAAATAAATATGAGCGCTCTGCCATCGGCGGTCATCTTGCGCAGCGTGACGAAGAACTCGTCGACCTCTTGCGGCGTCAACACCGCCGTAGGCTCGTCGAGGATGAGAATCTTCGCGCCGCGATAAAGCATCTTTAGAATCTCGACGCGCTGTTGCTCACCCACCGATAATTGCCAAACGCTGCTTTTCGGATCCACCTGTAATCCATACTGCGCGGCTAAATCGGTGACTTGCCGCTCGGTCTCAGCGATATTTAGGCGAAATCGTGGTTCTTCCATGCCCAATGTAACATTCTCCGCGACCGTGTGAGTTTTCACAAGTTTGAAATGCTGGTGTACCATGCCGATACCTTGTTTGATCGCATCGCGCGGCGAATTGAACACGGCGCGGTCGCCATGCAAGTAGATTTCGCCATCATCGGGGTGATACAAGCCACAGAGCACGTTCATCAACGTACTCTTGCCCGCGCCATTTTCACCGAGCAGGGCTAACACCTCTCCCGGTTTAACCTCCAGGTCAACACAATCGTTGGCGAGGACACCGGGAAAGTGTTTAGTGATACCGCGCATCTCTACAGCTAGTTTTTCATTTTGCATTATTCCTCCCTAGATTAGGAAACTAAGGGGTTGTCATTAAAGCTACAATCAGGGTAATACTTTGTGATAATTGTACTTTTCTTTGTATGAAACTTGCTCAAAGCTCTTGTTCGCTGCTCTAATTATAGCACAGAACTTCACCGCGTGAAAATCTCTGCTAATGAAGAATCAAGTAGTGATAAGAAAGTAAACGATAGGGAAAAATAGCACAACCTCCTAACCACTAAGGATCGTGAATTAAATAACTTACTCATTTGGCGCGGTCAGCG
>CAZSIG010000127.1:0-9008 GCA_964606195.1 uncultured Anaerolineales bacterium | reverse complement strand
GCAGAGTTTTCTGAATAGTTGTCTATCGCGCCGCGAGCGTGAATTTTAATGAAGATTTATGACTGTGTATGACAGATACAAAAAATCTTTCCTGTAAATCTCCGCGTTCTCTGCGTTCTCGGCGGTAAATTCCAGCGCGGTTTGCGTAAGTCCTAAAAGTAAAACCTTAGCATAGTAATGTAGAAAGTTGGAGTTATGACATTTTTCAGTATAGATGTAGAAGCATCAGGTCCTGTTCCAGGACTTTATAATATGGTATCATTAGCAGCAACAGAGGTGAAAAAGATAGATGGTAGGTATGAACCAGAAGAAACTCTTTACCTGGAGATCAAACCGACCTTTGATGGTTTCGACGCGGAAGCGATGAGCATACATGGTCTAGAACTTACAGACTTGCGCGAAAATGGCTTGGAACCGCGCGAAGCCATGCAGCGGTTGAGAGAATGGACCCTAGATCGCTTATCAGGACAAACAGACCGCGCCGTTTTTGTCGGTCACAATGCCCCCTTCGACTGGTCGTTCGTCAACTACTATTTCGTCTATACCAATGTCCCCAATCCTTTCGGCTACTCGGCCCTGGATACCAAAAGCCTGGCAATGGGTGCGTTACATTTGAGTTGGAACGATGCCAATAAAGAAGTGATCGCAGAACGCCTGAACATGCCGCGTGAGGACAAAACCCAAAAACATCGCGCCGATTACGATGCACAATACCAGGCGGCAATTCTCTGCGCGTTACTAAATCTAAACCATACTTAATTATTCACCACAAGGATATGCCTGTAAAACTACGCGGTGAGAGTATCAGATCAACAAATCTATTTATTAAGGAATGGCGCGTAAATAATTCATCAGTTTTAGAGCATTAAACACACAAGTTGTTTAAAGCTCATTCCCAAACTTAGGAGGTTTAAAATATGTTAGTAGGCAAAAGAATGGTCAAAAATGTAATTGTGGCTTATGAAACCGCGCATATTGACGAGACTTTGAAGTTAATGCGCGATAATAAAGTACGACGGCTACCAGTTTTAGATAAGAATAAAAAATTGGTTGGCATTGTGTCAGAGAAAGATTTACTGTATGCTTCCCCCTCACCGGTGACTTCGCTAAGTGTTTATGAGATTCAATACTTGTTAGCGCGCCTGACGATTAAAGAGGTTATGACCAAAGACGTTATTACCGTTGAGGAAGATACTCTTTTGGAAGAAGCGGCGCGTATCATGGCAGATAAGAAGATCGGCGCGCTACCTGTGATGCGCGGTGATAAAGTCGTTGGGATTATCACCGAAACCACGATCTTCAAGATTTTCTTGGAAATGTTGGGAGCGCGCTCTCTGGGATTACGACTAACTATGCTGGTGCCAGAAAAACCGGGCGAACTAGCCAAAATCACCGCGGAGATCACCAGGTTGGGAGGCGACATTATTAGTTTGGGCACTTTCTTAGGTGAGGATCCCACCACCGCGCTGCTCGCGATCAAAGTCCGCGACGTGAAGAAAGACGAACTCACCGCCGCGCTGAAAGCGTTAGATACTATTGATATCCTTGATGTGCGCGAAGCGTAGATACTTTCTGTCTCTGCCCACCATCTAGGGCTTTCTCAGATTCCAAACCGCGTAGTCAAAACTCTAGTAAGCTCCCGTTCAAGATGTCATGCTGAGCATAGCGAAGCATCTCGTTTGCGCTATAACTATTACCTGATGATCAAAATGAACAAAATTAACGGGAGCACGAGACCCTGCGCGTAGTTTATCCCCGCACGGGGGCTCAGGGTGACATATAATGCTCACCGCGCGACTTTGAGGAAGCCCTACCACCATCCCCCGGTCAGAAAAAATCAAGGTTCCTGTTACATCCGATGTGACAGGAACTTTTTTTGTCTACCAACAAGTCTCATAATTACGAAATCTGCCCCAGAAAGCTTGTTCCGAACTTCAACCGTGGTACATCCAACATTTCCGCGATAGTTGACCCTACATCAGCGAAGGTTTCGCGAATGCCTAGATTGATGTTTCCCTTAAACAACTTGCCATAAACCAGCAGGGGCACATACTCGCGCGAGTGGTCGGTGCTCGTCGTGGTTGGATCGCAACCATGATCCGCGGTGATGAACAAAGCATCATCGTCGCGCAGCGCGGCAAGTACCTCTGGCAACCGTGCATCCACTGCCTCTAACGCCTCCGCGTATCCTGCGGGATTATTGCGATGTCCATATCTCATGTCAAAATCGACTAAGTTCGTGAAGATCAGCCCGCGTTCCAATTCTTGCAAATATTCCATCGTCTTGGTCATACCATCCATGTTACCATCAGTGTGCACCGCGCGCGTAATCCCTTGTCCCACGAAAATGTCCTCGATTTTCCCGACTGCCCAGACCTCCTGTCCCGCGTCTTTGATGTGATCAAGCAACATTCGCTCGGGCGGTGGCGCGGAGAAATCTTTGCGATTGTAAGTGCGCGTGAAATTGCCCGGCTCCCCAACGAACGGGCGCGCGATCACTCGCCCAACGTTGTGTTCGCCCACCAGCATCTCGCGCGCGATGCGGCAGATGCGATACAGTTCTTCGACAGAAATCACCTCCTCGTGCGCGGCGACCTGAAACACGCTGTCCGCGGAGGTATAGACGATGGGATAGCCAGTGCGAATATGCTCTTCGCCCAAATCCGCGATGATAACCGTTCCCGACGCGGGGTAGTTCCCCAGCGTCTTGCGTCCGATACGTCGCTCGAACTCCGCCATCAAGTTCGCGGGGAAACCGTTGGGGTAGGTCGGTAGCGGTTTCGGGGAATGAATACCCACAATTTCCCAATGCCCGATAGTCGTATCCTTGCCCTGCGACATCTCTGCCATTTTGCCATACGCGCCGGTTGCCACCGTGGCTGGCGGCACCCCCTCGATCTCAATGATGTTACCCAGTCCCATCGCGCCCATGTTGGGCAATTTCAGCCCGCCAACTACGCGCGCCGTGTTGCCCAATGTATTCGAACCCTCATCACCGAACTGTGCCGCGTCAGGCAGTTCGCCCGCGCCGACGCTGTCCAGTATTAACAATACTACTCTATTTATTACTCCTGCCATGATTTTAATTCCTCCACATATTCATCAGGTAAGCCATGCCGTCTCGCCGCCGCCACGATATTATCGAGATAGCTGCTCCACGGCGTCCCCGCGTCGGTGTCGTTAGCGATGTATACCAATGCCTCGCGGTCGTGTGCTGTTTTGGTTTCTATTTTCACGGTTGTTTTATAATACAGCTCAACCGCGACTCCTTCATAGTGATCTAATACCTCCTCGTCCGATTCCGTGATCGTCCAGAGGATGCCATAGACCGCGCAATCCTTTTGCGGCACTATAGTTGCCAAGCCCCGCGTGTTGATAAGAAAACGAAAATCGCGGAGTTGGGCAATCTCCACCATCTTCGCGCCCGGACATCGCCAGCGCATTCCCATCACGTCGATATTTGAGCCGTAAGCGAAATAGAATCTTCGCGAGTTTCGTTCATTCTCGGTCATACTTGCTTCTGCGCGACGCGTTCACGGAATTCGCTCACGTCCTCCGGCGTGGCAAAGACATTCACATTCCCGCTGCCCAGATGCCGCGCGGTCATCTCCTTCGTGACGGTCACGCGGCATTCTCCCGTTAGCCCTGACTTTATATTTCCATATTTCATGTATCAATAATAGCAGAAGCGCGGCTGTTTGTCAAAAGGAACGGGACGGGTGGAATGTATGTAGGAGTTAAGTCTTAAAAACTAGCTACCTGATACTTTCAAATTACCACTTCGGACCGCGCCGCTGTTCGCCGAGTGAACTCGGCGCGGCTACCGGAACATAACGCGCTTCAGCGTGTTTCTCATAGCTACCGTGAGTTCACCCACGGTATGCGCGGCGCGAGACAGCAAACTGTCAGGTAGCTAGTTCTAAACATATAGGACTTACGCAACTTCGGCGTATTTTTACCGCCGAGCACGCGGAGCGCGCAGAGTTTTTGCTGTAATTTGTACCATCTGAAAAATATGACCTTAAATGACAGGGTATGACCACGTATGCTGGTGGTAAAATTATTCCTTTGAGAAAACTCCGCGTCCGTCGTTTATCCCCGCACGGGGACGCCCTCTGCGGTGAAATTATTGTGAATTTGCGTAAGTCCTAACATATAAAGGGCGCGGTATTACCGCGCCCTTTTTCGTTAAGCCAACAGACCTGCTTACACTCGCTTCACCTAACTGCCATACGATTTCATCACCACCGGCAAGTAAATCTCGTATCCGCTAATTCCAAACAACCCAAAGCTGCTTAGGTGACAGACCTCCACGCTCAAGGTGTTCTGCGCCGCGTCGCGGTTGTACTCCGACGCGGGGGAACAGGTATTAGCGACATCGTCCCACTGACTTTTGTTCTCATCCCAATAATAGATCGCCAGTACGCTCTCATCGGTAATTCCCGCCGCGGCTAAATCATCCTCGTCATACTCCATAGTAATATCCACCGCGTTACCTTCCACGAGGTCAGCAGTTGCCTCTAGATCGAAAGATTGCCCCGCGAACTTCAATTCTCCCAGTTCCTGCTCTGGTGTGATCACCTGCTTGAAGGTTACAGTAGCATCCGTGCCGAACGCGCCGGCGGGAATATTGACCTCCGTAGTACCGCGCCCGCCAATATGCGAAACAGTGCCACCGTCGGTCGAGATAACCTTAATCACCTCCGGCGGGCTGTAGAGCATCGAAAGTTTAGTTGTGGCGCCTGACTCAAAATATGGAACGACTCCGTAATTTCGCGCCATGCTCATGGTGCGCAATCCTTGTCCCTGCGCTAACCGCGCCGGCAACGTGAAGCTCCAGTTTCCATTGGCATCGGCTTTGGTAGCACCGAGATACTCCAGCGTCTCGACCCACTGGTCATCGTCATCCAGATACAGCTCCACGCGGCAGTAAGGACAAGCGCTCCCGCTCGTACCGATTACGCTGGTGCCATCAATCCCCATAACCCGCGCGGGGACAAACTCGCTCAGATAGCTGGGCACGCTCGCGCCAAACACAATTGCACCGATCGTATTGGAGAGGATGTTGTTCTGCATCATATTGCCATCGATCTTAGGATGCGTCTCGTCAAGGTAGATGCCGGGCTGCCAACTGCTGACTACGGTATTGGAGAGGACGCGATTGAACCGCGCCTTCACTGAGATGCCAGGTCCACAAGTCCAAACGTCCGCGCCGGTCGCGTCGCGCCCCACGCGGTTATTCTGTACCACATTGTCCCAGCCGCCGGATATTTCTATCCCGCTGTCTTGAGTTGAAGCGACGCTCCCCTGAATCAGCAATCCCAACACAACATTATCATTAACCTGATTCCGCAAACCACTGACCTTGATGCCCCCACCGCCAAACCAGTTGTTCGCGGCGTTGGGTTCGCAGATATCATCTACAGCGATGCTGCCCGCGTTGATAGTGCCGTCGGCGCGCGTGCCGACGTAGTTATTGAGGATATAGCCATCGTCGCCCTCTTGGTTAATCGCGCCGCCGGTAGAGCCAGCCAGGACGTTGTTCTGAATCAGATTGTTGGAACTGTTGTTAGCACTTCTGATACCACTCTGCCCGCTGCCATCTTCCGGGTGCGCGGTGTCATTGAGGTAAATCTCCTGCCCATCAGCCGTGAGACCGAACCAGCTATCCTCAACAATCGTGCTGTCGCCGCTGAGGTGCAGGTGCATTCTGAGCCTTTGGAAGGCTAAACCGCGAATGACGCTGTTATCCCCGTCTACGACTATGCCGTACCCCTCCGGGACATTCTCTGGCCCTCTGACGATGATGCGCGGTTTGTCGGCGCGATTGCCGCCATAATCGGGCTGCGTAGAGCCATCGAGCACAGTTGAGCCGCCCATGTGGGGCAGCGCGTCGAGTTGCGTGCTCTGGTAAAGTTGAATGACCCAATAACCCCCCGCGCTGTCGTACTGCGCGTCCGCTGTGGGAATGTCGAAGCGAATCTGGACGGGCAAGCTGACGGGATAGTAACTGGCTATAGTCCCCGCCTCGATCAAGGCACGGCGCAGGGTACAGGGTGTCGCGGGCGTTTTGGTGCCCGTGGTCAGGGAACAAGTCTTGTCTTGGTCCCCGTCCGGGTCGCTCGCGCTATCCACGGTGATGACGGTGTTGAATCCCGTCGGCGCGGTCGGCTGTGTCATAAAATCGATGTCCGGAATGGCTAACGGCGATTCGAGCGTGGGGGTGGGTATCGCGGTGGGCGAGGGCGCGCCTGTCTGCACGTATAACTCCGAGAGCTTGACCGTCGTCCCCGCGGTGTAATCGCCATTGGGATGGGTGATTTGCCCATCGGTCGCGGTGGTGCTGGCGGTGCGAATCCCCTCATCGAGGTTCAAGGTACGCGGTAAGGTCGCCGTCCAATTCCCGCTCCCATCCGCTGTCACCACCGCGAGGGATTCGAGCGTTTCCTCAACCATATCTACCTCGTCCAGGAAAAGCTCAACGGTACAGTTGGCGCAAGGGCTGTCCGCGCCGCTGGTACCGCTCACGCTGGTGCCGTCGATGGAAGTGACGGCGGCGGGGTTGAACTCGCGCAAGGTGTCGGGTAGAGTTTGGCTGAACGCGAAAACTTTGTAGCGCCCCTCTTTGACGATATTGCCCTGCACGGTCACACCGTTATAGTCATAACCATAAGGGCCGCCCGCCATGAACAAGCCTGCCTGTCCCCAACTGTTGACTATGGTATTATTCAACACTTGAATGTCATGCGCGCCCGATGAGCCGCCGACCGCGATCCCCTCGCCGCAGACGCCGAAGGATTGCCCCGCCGCGTCTTGCCCGATGATGTTATTGCGCACAATAACTCCCTCGCCCGTGACCGCGATGGCGGAATCGGGTGAGGAGAACGGATCCGCGCTGTAGTTGCGCATTCCGATAACGCGGTTGTTCTCGACTAGGTGGTTATCCCCGAAGATTTGAATGCCGTATCCGGCGAACCAGTTATAATACCGCGCATTCGGCATACACTTGCGATTTAAGCGCACCTCCGGCACGGTGCCGTCGGCGCGAGTACCGATAGTATTGCTCAAGACGTAGCTACCGTCGCCGCCGCCGATGTTGATGGCGCCGCCGCGCAAGCCCGCCATCACGTTGTTTTGCACCACGTTGCCGATGGTGTTGTCGGCGGTCTTGATGCCACTCTGCCCACAGCCATCCTCCGGCGCGTCGGGGGTGTTAAGGGCGACCTCCTTGCCATCGGGGGTGAACCCAATCCAGTTATCTTCGATGACGTTGTTATTGCCATTGACCTGAATATACTGTCTGAGCCTACGTAAGCCAAAACCGCGAATGACGCTGCCGTCACCATCCACGATCATCCCGATACCTTCGGGTATATTCTCTTCGGGACCTCTGATGAGGATACGCGGTTTGTCCGCGCGGTTACCCCCATAATCAGGCTGCGTAGAGGCATCAACTACGGTTGAATCGCCGATGCGCCCACTCAAGACCTCGTGCTGTCCGGTTTCCGTAATCTGAATAGTCCAGTATCCCCCCGCGCTGTCGTACTGCGGGTCGGTCGTGGGAATGTCGAAGCGAATCTGGATGGGCAGACTTACCGCCTTGTAGCTGGCGATATATTCCGCCTCGACCAACGCGCGGCGCAGCGTACAGGGTGACGCGGGTTGCAACGTGCTTTCGTCCAGATAACATGACTTAGAACCGCTGTCATCCGGGTCTGCCGCGCTATCTACGGTGATGACGGTGGTGAAATCAGATATCGCGGTCGGCACCGCCCAAACGACAGTATCAGGCGCGGTGTCCGCCTCGACTACGGTTCCCGAAAACCAGAACAGCGTCAGCGCAGCCAACAGCAGCGCCGCGCCGATACAGAAAGTTAAACCTCTCTTGTTTTTCATTTTTGTCTCCTTAATCACTAACACACATTAACAGATATTGCCCCCTTGTACACCCAACGTAGGTTCTTTAGGAATTCGCCGGGTCAGCTTAACACGCGGTTTATTTTTTGCCACTAATTGCACTAATTGGCACTAATAAGCAGAAAATTAGTGAAAATTCGTGAAATTAGTGGCAGATTTTCCCTTGTGCCTCCCGAAATCCCAAAGACCCCCAACTTAATAACCGCGTCTCTTACCTCGTCACCAGAATATCACTATATTACTCTCCTTTCACTTGTGTTCTTCATCCTCGCGCTGCTCAACCTCTGCCTGCATCCACCGCTTTAGCCAATCGCCAAGAATACCATTCAACATAGACAGGTTCGCGGCAAAGGCGCGCTCGTCGGTCTGTACGTTCACTACTTCGCAGTGCCACACCGGGCTATCTTGTTGTTGTTCAAACCAGAAACGTAAGACGATGGCATGACGATTACTTGGCAAGTTCATTTTAACACCATTGTTGTATAGATGAAAATGTCTATGGGCGCGACCAGCCATGTTTGGTCCTAGTCCGACTTCAGAATAATCGGCAGATACACGAAATAGGGTGATATATTCACACCAACATTCACCGTAACACTTTCGGTAGGTACACTGGAATTAGTAACAGTAATAACCGCGTAGTGGAAACCATCAGTCAATTCTGTCTCATTCGCGGTAACAGTGATCGTGTTCGGTGTATTACCCGATGTCGCGCTCAATTGTACCCAAGAATCGCTGACAACCGCGTTCCAGGCGATAGGATCAGGGTTATTGGAATTGTAGACGACAATTTCTTTGCTGTTTATCCCCCGCGCCGGTTCCAAGGTGACAGCAGCAGGAGCAACTTTTAGTAGATCAGACAAGGACGGCAGCGCGAAGGAGTCAGCATATACCGCGACCTGTACCGTATCAGCCGCCATACCCCCCGCGCCATCGTTGGCTAAAAACATGATGGTGTGAGTTCCCACACTCATAGTACTGATACTCACTTGATCCCCATTGCCCAATAACCCGTCGATGTCGGAATGCCATTCGAGTTGGGTCTCGTCCATAGTGCCTGTATCTACATCGTACGCGTGGCCCTCCAGCCC
>CAZSIG010000126.1:0-9109 GCA_964606195.1 uncultured Anaerolineales bacterium | reverse complement strand
ATCATAAGCGTGCATTAAAAGTCATATTCGCGGCGCGATAAAAAATTATCCAGAAAACTCTGCGTTCTCCGCGCCCTCGGCGGTGAAATTATTCTGAACTTGCGTAAGTCCTATAAAACTTAACAGGGCCTGCTGGATTAGGTGTAGCTATAGAAATAGGGCGCGGTATTCACCGCGTCTTTTTTACTGCACGGAATGTTCGGTTATCTACTCGGGACTGGTTCAGTTGAGTTGGATATAGATCACGAATACCACGAATGGCCAAATTACGCGAATTTTCCTCTTTTATTATTCGGGCTATTCGTAAATTCGCGACATTCGGGATTAAATCGCGGGGGATTTTTCAAAATCCAATAGAACTGAACCAGTGCCCACAATCCACAAAGCAAATCAAACAGAACGTCAGTGCTATCAAGATTACGCTTTTCTTTTGCTTTTTAATAGGGCATGAGTTATAATTGCACAAGTGGTACACAGTTGTTTTGATGGAAAGTGATAATTATCGGCGCGGTTGTTTTGATGATTCAAGAAATGAAAATCGGGTTCTAGGGGAGAGAAAATGCGCGTTGTCGATGAAGTTAAGGCGCGTCTTGACATCGTAGACTTTATTTCCGAATACGTAGACCTAAAAAAGGCGGGACGCAACTACAAAGGGCTATGCCCTTTCCATACGGAAAAGACTCCCTCTTTCGTCGTTTTTCCAGAGGATCAACACTGGCATTGTTTTGGCGCGTGCGCGACTGGGGGCGACATCTTCACATTCGTTATGAAGCAAGAAAGCCTAGACTTTGGCGAAGCGCTGAAGATGCTTGCCGCGAAGGCTGGAGTAGCGTTAACTCCGGTCACACCGGAGAAGATCGCCGCGGATGAACGACGCAAGTTGCTATTTGAGCTCAACGCCGCCGCCGCGCAGTATTTCCATCAATTACTGCTAGAGAACCCCGAAGGAGCCCGCGCCCGAGATTACCTCACTTCACGCGAGATTACGACGGAGACCTGCACCGCGTTCAAATTGGGTTATTCTCTAGATCGATGGGACGGTTTGAAAAAATATCTGGGGCGGACTTATAAACAGGAAGACCTAGTCGCGGTTGGGTTGCTTGTTCAGCGCGAAGAGGATCGCCGAACATACGATCGTTTTCGCGGTCGGTTGATGTTTCCCATCTACAATATCAAAGGACAGGTAATAGGCTTCGGGGCGCGCACACTCGGCGAACAGGGACCGAAGTATCTCAATTCTCCGCAAACCGCGATTTTCGACAAGAGTAGCGTGCTGTACGGGATTCATCTGGCGCGTCAGCCTATTCGGCGCGAGGACGCGGTGATCATTGTGGAGGGTTACGTGGACGTACTGCGTGCGCACCAACATGGTATGCCTAACATGGTCGCGTCAATGGGTACGGCGCTGACCGAGAAGCAGTTGAAGATATTGAAACGTTTGACGCAAAATATCATTCTGGCGCTTGACGCGGACGCGGCGGGGAGCAAGGGGACGCAGCGCGGGTTAGACGTCGCGCATGAGGTGTTAGAATCGCGCGCGGTTCCGGTGCCCACCGGCAATGCGCGGTTTCCCATTCGTTACGAGGGACGGCTGAACGCGAACATCAAAATCGTACCGTTGCCCCCTGGTAACGACCCGGATAAGATAATGCGCGCCGATCTGGCACACTGGCAAGAACTTCTCCAAAACGCCTTGCCGGTAGTCGACTATTATTTCGCCACTGCCACCGCGAATCTCGATTTGCGAACACCTAACGGTAAAAAAGAAGCGGTTAAACGGCTGATACCTTTGGTGCGCGATATTGGGAGTAAGATAGAACAGGCACACTATGTACAGAAACTAGCGCGGTTAGTGCAGATAGATGAACGGATACTTTGGGCGTACCTGTACGAGCGGAGAAATAAAAAGAGAAATGTCGCGCTCGCGGCTATCGCGGCTCAAGATGAAGGTATTGGGGAAATACCGTTAGAGGACTACCTACTACAACTACTATTGCACAAACCGCGCCTTTTGATGATACTCGACGAGCGATTTACTGAGTTAAATGCCGCGCCATTATCGGTTGAAGACTTTCAGAATTCCGCGGATAGCGAGATATTCCGTCATCTGCGTGAATTTACTCAAAAGCAACAAGAATACAAGCTGGACTCGTTACGCGCTAAACTCCCCGAGGTGCTTCACCCTCATTTGCTCCATTTGTTTACTATGATGCAAGACCAACCAACTTCTTCGGATGAACAATATGAGCGAGACATTATAGCCTGCGGTTTGCGATTACGCGAACGCAATCGCAAACAGCAAATACGCAATTTCCGCGATATATTGGAAGAAGCGCAGCAGAGCGGAGATAGTGAAATTACAATCCATTATGGTCCACAGATTGTCAGTTATGGTAACGAGATTAGAAGATTGCATCATGTTCTGGCTAACAGCCAGCTATAGGCTGGTAGAAATAACCCCACACAAACGCGTGCTTATATGGATAGAATGAATGATAAGCGGGAAGAGATCGCTGAAGAAGATACTACTGCCACCAAAGAAACTAGGGGGAGACGTAAGAGATTATCAGCTCGCGATTTTCCAAGTGATTTCGACTTTCTAAATATTTCCGAGGATGAGCTCGATGACGAGTCGGATATAGATGGGCAGGAAATACAGTTGCCCGAAGATGCAGATGACGAGGAGCTTAAAAAAGAGGCTGAAAATGAGGAGGAGATCGACGATTTAGACTTAAGCGTCCTGGCTACTGCGGATTTCGTCAACGACCCTGTGCGGATGTATCTCTACGAAATCGGGATAACCCCTCTGCTGACCGCGGAACAAGAAACATGGTTATCCGTGCGTATAACGGGTAACCTGCACCTGGAAAAAGTAAAACAGCAGTTGGCTGATGCGGACATACCGCGCACTCCAGAGAATATATGGCGCGAATTAATCAAGCTCATTAAGTACAACTGGCAAAACACTTGTGAGATTATCGAGCAATTTGGTTTCAAACCGCTGGATTTATTGCGAGTGATCGCTGAAGCGCTGATTCAGAATCAAAGTGAATATCTGGCAGATGAGCCGGATTATTTGTCCGATTACATGGATAACAATCTGCCTGAACGAAAAGAGAAGTATTTCCCCTTTGTCAACCACTGCTACGACCTTTCTTTAGAACTGTACCTGTTGCCCAAAGGTTGCCTGAGTTTCATGGCGTCGTTTTACGAGGAGCAGGGTACTCTGCCCTCCATCGCCGATTTTCCTCCCAATTTATGCACCGCAGAGATGTTAGCAGCGCGATTAGATGAGGTTGCAGACCTATCAAAACAAGCACAAGCTACGTTGGCGCGGTCTAACCTACGTCTGGTGGTGAGCGTCGCGAAGAAATACTTGGGACGCGGAATGACTTTACTGGATTTGATTCAAGAGGGCAATCTCGGATTACTACGTGCCCTCGAGAAGTTCGATCATCGGCGCGGATTTAGGTTTAGCACCTACGCGATCTGGTGGATTCGGCAGGCGATCACGCGCGCTATTGCAGATCAAGCACGCGTTATCAGAATCCCGGTACACATGGTAGATACTGTAAATCGGCTGAATCGCACCACCCGCCGCCTCACTCAGGAGTTGGGACGCAGTCCAACCCCAGAAGAGATCGCCGTAGAGATGGGAATGCTTGGAGAAGAGGAACGAGAAAACTACGAAGAGGCAATTAAGAGTGATAAGCCGTTGGATGATGCCTTGCAGCGTAAATTGGATCGCGCGGCACAGAAGGTAAGTAAAATCAGACGTATCGCTCAAGAGCCGGTCTCTCTTGAAATGCCGGTTAACGCGGAGAAAGATAGCTATCTGGGTGATTTTATCGAGGATGATAGCATACTCGGCCCCGTAGACGCCACCTCGCTGCAATTGCTCAAGGAACAGGTCAGAGAGGCACTAGGCACTTTGACCAAGAGAGAACAGCGCGTTTTGCAGATGCGCTTCGGGCTAGATGGTGGGAAAATACATACTTTGGAAGAGGTAGGCAAAAGGTTCGATATCACTCGTGAGCGAGTACGGCAAATTGAAGCCAAAGCTCTACGTAAGTTGCGCAACCCGCGCAGCAGCCGTAAGCTGCGCGATTACCTGCATCGGTAGCTGAACGCCTGAATATATGCCTGATTTGACCACTCATTTACTTGTCGCTCATATCGCGTCGCGCCCCGCGCGGTTTCCCGCTTCTTGGGAACTACCTTTTTACATCGGGAGCATCCTGCCAGACTTATCGACGCGAGCGGTCTACATAATTTTTCCCGATGTTATGCGCGAAGTACAATATTTGCATACACCATTAGGATGTACTCTAAGCTGCTTCGCGATCAGCCTGTTATTTAGCACAAAGCAGCGTCGAACGGTTTTCAGCAAAATGTGGCTAGGGGCAATGTTGCACATCGCGCTAGATTTGTTACAAAAACAGGTTGGACTAGGGTATGCGCTGCTCTTTCCCTTCAGTTGGTGGACGTGGGACGCCGGGCTGTTTTGGCCTGATACGTCGGTGTATATCGCGTTTGTCCTAATCACTGTAATTGGAGTATACTACGGGGCGCGCCTGTGGTTGAGACATAACAACAAGCTTTTATTTCGGTTGACAAAGTAAAGGTAAGTAAAATGCGAGTTTTGATTATTAATCCTCCATGGCCCAGCGAGGGCTATGGCACGCGGTCGCAGAACCGTATTATCAAGCAACGCGGTGATAAATTCTTACAGTATCCGCTGTTTCTAGGATATTCCGCCGCGCAGCTAAAACATGCAGGACACGAGGTATTTTTCCTCGACTCGGTGATGGACGACATCCCCCCGACGGAGACGTGGGATCGCGTCGAGCGGCTGCGTCCCGACGCGATTTTCATGGAGACGACTACCCCCTCCATCGATTACGACTTGCAAGACATCGCGGAGATGAAAAGACGCACCGGCGCGGTGACGCTTGCCGGTGGACCGCACGTTACATTTTTCCCCGAACAGACGCTCGTGAATTGCCCGGAACTGGATATAGTGGTGCGTAACGAGTACGATGTGAAACTCGCGCCCGTTCTGGCGCATCTGGATGATTTGCATCAGATTGAGGGGGTAACTTTTCGCGATAATGGGCATATCACCAGCACCGAACAGGGCGAATGGTTCACCGATCTAGACTCCCTCCCTTTCCCCGACCGCGACACCGTGCCCTATTTCAAATATTCCGAAGCGTGGTACTCGCGCAAACCCTTTATCAACATGACGACCTCGCGCGGTTGTCCCTATCGGTGTACCTTCTGCCTCTGGCCCGGTACGATGGAGGGGCGCAAACACCGCTATCGGAGCTTGGAGAACGTGATGGACGAGATTCGCTATACGATAGATCGCTATGGGGTACGCGAGATCAACTTCGACGACTCGACCTTCACCACGCGCAAATCCCGCGTCATCGAGTTTTGCCAGCAGTTGCGCGATAACAAATTCGACATCCTGTGGGTGTGCAACGGTCGTGTAGACAATGTGGACGACGAGATGCTGCGCGAGATGAAAGCATCGGGCTGCAAAATGATTCGCTACGGCGTCGAATCGGGCGACCCCGAAGTGCTCAAGAAGATCAAGAAGGGATATACTCTGGAGCAAGTCCGCGAGGCTTTCAAACTGACGCGTAAACATGGCATTATGATTCAGGCGGGATTCATGTTCGGATTCCCGTATGACACGCGAGAATCGGTTGAGGCTACGTTGCAATTATCGAAAGAGTTGACTCCGGATCAAGTACAATTCTCCATCGCGATGGCATATCCGGGCACACCGCTCTACGACGAAGCGGTCGAGAACGATTGGCTCATCGCGAAAAGTTGGGCTGAATATGGCATGATTGCGGGACCGATATTGAAAACTCAGGACATGACGCGGGAAGAACTCGCGCCGATTCTGTCCCGCGCCTATCGCGAGTTTCACTTTCGCCCGCGCTACTTTCTACGCACTTTAGGCAACATCAAAGACATCTACGAGTTTCGCCGCGTAATGCGCTCCGCGAAAAGTATGCTATCTACAATGCTGTGGCATGGCAAGAGCAAGAAGGGACAAGCCTGTTAGGAAGTGCGTATTACCTTCATCCTCAGCCAAGGACTAGAAGAGCCTTCCGCGGTGGGACGACATTACCCACTAGCGAAAGAGTTGGCGCGGCTAGGACATCAGGTCAATGTCATCGCCTTGCATCCCCGACTCGATACCATTCCCCAACGTCGTTTAGTTCGTGATGGTGTGAATATCTATTTCGCGGGACAGATGCACGTGTACAAAGATGGCAGCGTCACGCGCCACTTCTCCGCGCCGCGCCTGCTTCGGGTGACTTTAAGCTCCATGCTCAATGTGGCGCGGTATGCGCTGACCATTCCCACCGACGTTTATCATCTCTGCAAGGCGCAGCCGGTCAACGGCGCGGGGGTGTTGCTCGCCAAGATATTTCGCCATAAGCGGCTGTTTATCGATTGCGACGATTACGAAACGGAGATCAACACCTATTCGGGCAAGTGGCAGAAGCCGATCATGCGGCTCTTCGAGGATAATCTGCAACGCTTCGCGCGCGGCTTGACCGTCAACACCCATTTCGCACAAGACCGCTACGCCGCGTTGGGTTTCCCACGAGAGCGCATCGTCTATGTCCCCAACGGCATCGACCGCGACCGTTTTGACGACATCGACGCGGCGCAAGTTGAAGCATTGCGAGAACGGCTTAATCTTGCGGGAAAAATAGTCATCTCTTACATCGGAACGCTGAACCTGTTTCATCATCCCGTAGATCTGCTCATCGAGGCATTTGTCGACGTTCACCGGGCCATACCGAACGCGCGGTTGCTGCTGGTCGGCGGCGGGATGGATTTTGAGGAAGTAGAACAGCAAGTACGCGAGTTGAACCTGGGGGACGCGATCCGTCTCATCGGCAAAGTGCCATCTGAGGAAGTGAAGTATTACTTCGCGCTATCTGAATTGACCGTGGACCCCGTAGAGGATGACGAGATCGCCGCGGCGCGGTCACCGATCAAGATATTCGAGAGCCTCGCCCTCGGTGTGCCGGTGGTAACGAGCGCGATAGGCGATCGTGCAGAGTGGCTCGCGGGCGCGGGGATGATGGTGCAGCCGGGGGATGTCGCCGCGTTGGGCAATGGAATTATCGCTGCCTTGCAAGATAGGGAAAGGATGGCTGAACTGCGCCGCAATGCCCTCGAATTGCGGGAGCGCTATTACTGGGATATGCTGGCGCGGGACTTTGTGAGAGTTTATAATCTGTGAACATTCTATTCTTAACCAGAGATCTGCCGTTTCCCCTCGATGAGGGGTTCAATCTAGTTAGCTACAGACTAATTAAAGCTCTGGCTAAGAGAGGTCACAATATCATCTTAGCCGCGTTGCTAGAACGAGAAGAACAACGGCAATATATCCCCAATCTCGCAAAATATTGCTCCCGCGTCGAGGTCGCCACCAGAGACATTTTCGGCTATCCTCACGAACGCCTGTACCAATTCCTACTCCGAAAGCTCCCCCGCGTCGCGCCTTACGCCCCGCAGTACCCCCTGAACCGTCTATCCAGCGCGCTCTTTCAGAAATACCCCTTTTTCGTCTACGAATATGCCTCGAAAGAGCTGCGCCGTTTGCTACCGAGAATTCTGGCGGAAGAGGAGATCGACGTCGTCCACGCCGACCACATCGCGATGGCGCAGTATTTCGACGTGCTATCTGATTTGCCCAAAACCCTCGTGCCGCTCGACGCGATGTCGCTAATGTACGAGCGCAACTACCGCGTGGAGCGAAAGCTGTGGAAGCGCGCGTACTGGTATTTTCAGTGGCGCAAGACGCGCGCTTACGAGGCGGAGATGGCCGTGCGGTTCGATAAGTGCATCGTTTTATCACCGGTGGATCGGGATATGCTGATCTCGTACAATCCCGCCATCGACGCAGCGGTGGCGAACATCGGGGTGGACGTGGATTACTACCAGCCTTCGGGCGGCGCGGCGCGAGATGACCGCGCGGTGATATTTCGCGGGATTATGAGCTTCTCGCCCAATTGGGACGCCGCGCTCTTCTTTTACGAAGAGATGTGGCCGATTATCAAGCAGGAATTTCCCGCAGCCAAATACTACATCGCGGGCAAAGCCCCGGTGCCGCAAATCCAGAAATTGGCAGAGCAGGACAGTCAGGTTATCGTCACCGGCTACGTGGACGACCTGCGCCCGTACATGGAGAAATGCGCGGTGAGCGTCTGCCCGATGCGGCGCGGCTCGGGCGTCAAAATCAAGGTCATGGAGTCGATGGCAATGGAACTGCCAGTCGTTTCCACCACCATCGGCTACGCGGGGCTGGATGTGACCCCCGGCGAGAATATTCTGGTCGCCGACACCTCCGCCGAGTTCGCGCAACATGTAATCGCGCTGTTGCGAGACAAAGAGCTGCGAGACCGCATCGCGGCGAACGCGCGGCAACTGATACGGCAAAAATATAGTTGGGACGCGGTCGCGGCGCAGTTTGAAGAATTGTATCGAGAAGCGATTGCGAATAACGCGGGGAAAAGGTTCAAAAAATCGGGTTTTTCAGATATTGATGGGGATGATACCGCCGCGCGGTCGATGGTTTTGGGGGTAACTCCCCATCGCGAGACTAAAAAAACCGATTTTTACCAGAATCCAATCCCAAATCAACCCTTTGTGGTAATAGTCATCCTGAACTGGAATCACGGCGCGGACACGCTCGAGTGTCTGGAATCGCTGTATAAACAGGATTACGCCAACTACCGCGTCATCGTCGTAGACAACGGCTCCACCGACGGTTCGCCGGAGATGATTGCGCGAACTTATTCTCAGACAGAGGTGCTGGAGAACGAGGCTAATCTGGGCTTCGCGGCAGGCAACAATGTCGGCATCGCCCGCGCCATGCGAATGGGCGCGGATTACGTGCTGTTGCTGAACGATGATGTAGTGGTTGACCCCGCCGCGCTGCGCGAGATGGTCAAAATCGCCGAGAAGCAGCCGAAAATCGGTTTGGTGGGACCGAAAATCTATTACTACGATGAACCTGACCTGCTCTGGTACGCGGGGGCACGGCGGCACCCTTTGCGCCATCTGGCAC
>CAZSIG010000125.1:6186-9129 GCA_964606195.1 uncultured Anaerolineales bacterium | reverse complement strand
ACATGCTTCAGCATGTTTTCGGTAGCCGCGCCGAGTTCACTCGGCGAAGAGGCGCGGGTCGAAGTGGTAAGTTGAAAGTGTCAGGTAGCTAGAATTTACACCAATTTTCTGCTTGTTCGCGCCAAGAAAATCTACTTTGGTGAACGGCGCGTTTGGGGGTATCATAGGTTATCGCGGAAATTTTTGAAATTCCTTCGTTATACCCGTATCTTTTTGGCAGTTCATGCGTCATATATAGTAGAAGCCTACACAGGAGATAGTTAATGGTCGACGAAAACGTCTTATTACAACGAGCGCGAGAGCTGGACGAAGCGGCGCTGGGGACAATTTATGATACCTATTATCCGCCGCTGTACCGCTACATATACCATCATATTCGACACATGCAGACCGCGGAGGATGTGACCGCGGAGGTCTTCGTCCGCTTGCTGAAAAGCCTCGAAAAGGGGCGGGGGCCAAAACAATATCTCCAAGCCTGGCTGTACCGCGTGGCGTATAACTTGATTGTGGATCATTCGCGGCGCGCTAAACACCGCGACCATGCCCCTTTGGAAGAAGAATTGATGGCGCGAGACGAACGAGTTGCGGCACAAGTGCAGCAGCGGATTATAAAGCAGCAAGCCTACGCCGCGCTGGACGAACTCACCGCCAAGCAGCGAGAGGTGATTATTCTGAAATTTCTTGAGGAATTGAGTAACCGCGAGGTCGCCCGAATTTTGCAGACGACTGAGGGGAGCGTGAAATCGCTACAGCATCGCGGCTTGGCGGCGCTGCGCCGCCAGTTGGAAAAAGTGGGCGCGGTGGTGGAGGGTAAAAAATGATGAAATTGGAAAAAGAGTATGAAGTGCTTGAAGGAATATTGGAAGGTTTACGCGAGGTGCCGGCGCATAGCCAAGCGCGACAAGCCGCGAGCCGCCAAGCGTTTCTGGCACAAGCACGCCGAATTAAACAGAAACAATCAGCCGAGCAGCAGCAAGAACGGCGCGATACGTCGATCACCGAGTGGCTAAGCGATAGTCTCAAGGCGTTGAGTGCCTCGCTGTTCCCCACTCGAAGACTAGCCACCATTGCCGCGTTGCTCATCATAATCTGCGCGGTGACCGCGACTACGGGGGGGATTATACACGCCGCGAATGGCGCGAGACCGGGAGACCGTCTTTACTACATCGATCGCACAGTAGAAAAGGTGCGGCTGCGATTGGCTAGAAACAGCGATGAAACCGCGGCTCTCTTATTAGATTTCGCGGAGGAACGGCTGGAGGAAGCGGAAGCGGTATTGCAAGAGAATGAATTGGATAGAGCTAAGGAAGCGATAAAAGCGTTCGATGAAACGACGACGACGTTACAAGAGTTATTAGATCAAGCGGCGGTATCGGAATCCCAAACCGCGACTATCGCGCAGTCATTGACGACCGCGCGGGGACTGCGAGAGGCGATCGCGGCGAGTATCGACGACGATCGCGATGGAGTAGCCAACGAGGCAGATGCCTTTCCTACCGATCCGACAGAAAGCGTGGATACAGACCACGACGGCATAGGGGATAACGCGGATAGGGATGATGACAATGACGGCGTCAATGATCCTGAAGATGCGTTCCCGCTAGACGCGACGGAACACCGCGACTCCGATGGGGATGGATTAGGAAATAACGCTGACTCCGATGATGATAACGATGGAGTCCCCGACAGTACAGATGCTTTTCCGACTGACTCGGCGGAGAGTGTGGATACAGACCGCGATGGGATTGGGGATAACGCGGATGAGGATGATGATAACGATCAAGTCCCAGATGATGCTGACGCTTTCCCCACAGATCCAGCGGAAAGTGTGGACACGGATGGTGATGGCATAGGAGATAATGCCGACACAGATGATGATAATGATGGCACTGTCGATGAAGAAGATGCGTTCCCGCAGGATTCGGCGGAGGATACGGATACCGATGGGGATGGCATAGGAGACCGCGCCGATCCCGATGATGATAACGATGGCGTCCCCGACCACGCGGATGCGTTCCCGACCGATCCCACAGAGGATACGAACACCGATGGCGACAAAATCGGCAATAACGCGGATCCCGATGATGATAACGATGGTGTTCCAGACTTCCAAGATGCTTTCCCCACTAATCCCAGTGAGCACACCGATACCGATAACGATGGGATAGGGGATAACGCGGACGAGGACGATGATAATGATCATGTCGCGGATGATAAAGATGAGTTTCCGACAGACGCGACCGAAGTTGCCGATACCGATGGAGATGGAGTAGGAGATCACGCGGATACCGATGATGACAACGACGGCGTGGCGGATGCCGAAGATGTTTTCCCCACCAATCCCGCCGAAACGAGCGATGCCGATGGCGATGGTTTAGGGGATAACGCGGACAAAGATGACGATAATGATGGAGTGCCCGATAATCGCGATGATTTCCCGCTCGATCCGCACGAAGATACCGATACTGATGGAGATGGCATAGGGAATAATCGCGACGCGGATGACGACAACGACGGAATACCGGACCATGATGATGCGTTTCCGAGCAATCCCGCTGAGGATACGGACACCGATCACGATGGCGTGGGAGATAACGCGGATGTGGATGACGATAACGATGGCGTGCCCGACGAGCAAGATACTTTCCCGCTCGATCCCACTGAGGACGCGGATACCGATGGGGATGGCGTGGGAGATAACGCGGGGCAGCCAACCGGTCAACCGACCGCGCCAATCGACACACCAGAACCACCAAGTGCGGCGCCGGAATTGCCGGAGCAAGCTCCTCCGCCCGCTGATGACGCGGCAGAGCCGCCCGCCGAGGTACCGGCGCCCCCTGACGACGCGGCAGACTTGCCAGAGCCGGGGGAGAATCCTGCCGATGACGCGGATGATGACTTTGAGAGTCCGCCGGATGAAGTTCCCGGACCGCCAGACGATCT
>CAZSIG010000125.1:0-6086 GCA_964606195.1 uncultured Anaerolineales bacterium | reverse complement strand
TTTATGGTAACACAGATGTATGAAGAAAGGAGATTAACGATGAATAAGCATAGAGTGAAACAAGTATTGGGATTGGTAGCAGCGCTCGCGCTGTTACTAGGGGGAAGTCAGCTATCGGCATTTGCCCAAGCGGACTTGCCCGAGATGGAGTGTGAAGTGGTGTATACGGTGCAGCCTGGGGATTGGCTGAGCACTATCGCGGAGGAGTATTTAGGTAACGCGCAGGCTTACCCCGCGCTGACTATAGCTACTAATCAGCGAGGTGCTGCAGAAGCGGGCTACGCCGGCATTACGGATCATAACGCGATTGAAGTGGGAATGGTGATTTGTGTTCCCCGCGCGAAAGAGGCGCAAGAATATCTGGACACGGCTGGCGAAGCGGCATATGGTCCACCCGCCGAGATGCCCGGAGCACCAGAGAATATACCGGGACCACCAGCGGAGGGAGAAGAAGCCGACGATGCTGAGGGACCGCCCGCGGAAATGCCCGAACTCCCTGACGAAGCAGCCGGTGCGGGTGACGATGTAGATGATGACGCGGATGACGACATGGATGATGATGTAGACGACGACGCGGATGAGGATGCCGACGATGACGCGGATGATGACGTAGATGACGACGCGGATGACGATGCCGACGATGACGCGGAAGGTCCGCCCGAAGGTGTCCCAGGTCCGCCAGACGAAGTACCGGGACCGCCGGACGAAGTGCCAGGTCCCCCTGATGAAGTACCGGGACCGCCGGACGAATTACCCACTCCGCCAGATGATGCAGGCGACGACGCAGACGATGACGCGGATGATGGCGCAGACGACGACGCGGATGGTCCACCTGAAGAAGTACCGGGACCGCCGGACGAACTACCCACTCCTGGTGAGGAAACTCCTCCGGACTCAGAAGGCTAAATTGTGGGTACAGATTAGACCACACGCCTCACCTCTGGCAAAGGGGTGAGGCGTTTTTTACCCTCTAGGACTTACGCAAATTCAGAATAAATTTACCGCCGAGCACGCGGAGAACGCCGAGACTTAGGAATAATTTTCTATTGCATGGCGAGAATGAACTTTAATGAATACATATAAGTGCACATAACCGCGAAAATATATTCTTCCTTCTTTTCTCCGCGCCCTCTGCGCTCTCTGCGGTGAACTATAGTGCGGTTTTGCGTAAGTCTTACCCTCGTTAAAGCAAGAATGGAGAGAGGAGATGGCTAACGAAGAAATTCTGATCGTAGAGGATAACAAACTGATAGTGGAGATACTCAAAAACGCGCTGTCCTCTTTCGAGTATCAACTTAGTTGGGCGCGTAGTGGCGAAGCGGCATTGAAGCGAATCCAACAAAAGATGCCCGATCTTCTACTTTGGGACATGTTTATGGGAGGCGTAGATAGTCTGACGGCATGTCGGTATCTGCGGCAGCATTCGCGGACTGCGCTTCTGCCGATAATTATCCTGACCGGACGCGTCGAGGAACTGGATAAAATATTGGGCATGGAACTGGGAAGAAATGATGGGCAACCCCAACTCTTCGAAGGACGCGAATTGGTGGCGCGTATCAAAACAGTGCTGCGGCGCGGCATTGCTAGTTGTTGATAAGGGAAAAAGGAGCAAAATGGACAGTAACCACGCGAAAACAACTCACAAACTTCTTCGTTCTGACGCGGTTTTTGCTAATAAACATCATTGAGAATTTATATGATAATAGGGGGCGTTTAGACTGGTTCAGTTGACTTGGATGTAGATCACGAATATCACAAATGGTCGAATTACACAAATTCTGCTTTTTTTCATTTGTGCTATTTGTAAATTCGCGTCATTCGTGATTAGATCGCGCTAGATTATCCCTAATCCAATAGAACTAAACCAGTGTCGGAGTGTTTTTTTCATAAAGAAAGCTCTTACACAAATCCATTGTGTGAGCTTATAGTGACCATAAGGAGGGAACAATGAACAGGTACATAAATCGAAATACAGCTAGGAAATTAGGATGGGGCGTGATCCTCGCGGGCGGATTGCTGCTATTGTGGGGCTTACTAATCGCCCCCTACATCGCGCCGCGCTTGGCTTACGCGGAGCCAATCACTCCACCGGAAGGTTATCCGAAACTCAGCCTCTCCACCAAGACCGTATCACCCACCCTCGCGCTCACCGGCGGCGTGACTCTCCACTACACCATCGAGATATACAACACCGGCGCGTACACCGCCACCGAAGTACAATTGACCGATATGCTGCCGCATCACACGACCTATAACGACGACGCGGCAACCAACATCTCCGCGACCCTCGCGGTCTCTGGCGGCAACCTGACTTGGGAGGGCGACGTAGGATTCGACTCTACTGCCGTAGTGAGTTTCAGCGTCGCGGTCTCGCCCACCTTCATCGGCACCGTGAGTAACACCGCGATTATCAGCCAGGCGTTAATCCCCCAGCCGCTGACCAAGACGGTCGAAACGGTAGTCACGGATAAGCCCATTTTGGAATTGGCTAAGATCGCCGCGCCGCCCAAGCCGGGCGCCAATCAACCGCTCTCTTACACCATCGTCCTCACCAATTTCGGGCAGCCCGCGTACGATTTGCTGGTCACGCTGTCCGATCGCGTGCCTCCTAGCACCACACTGCACAGCATCGGCGTGGACGCGGTGACTAGCCCCATCAGCGATGTGATTACCTGGACGCGCCGCGTCACCCTCGAAATGAACGACACCACCGCGTTCACCTTCAGTGTAAACGTAGATGATGTTCCCAGCGGCACGGTTATCTCCAACGTGGATTACAGTGTCGGAACTACGGAGACCGGCGTAATCACCGGCACGTCGTACACCGTCACCATCATCGATCCAATATTCTTGCTCCACAAGCAGGTCTATCCGGATCCACTCGGCTCAAACCGCGACTTGGCCTACACCCTCACGCTGCTCAACAACGGCTCTCGCGCCACCGATTTAGTCATCACCGACCGCGTCCCGGCGGGCATCACTTATCAAGATGGGGGCGTGGAGAATAGCGGCGTCGTGTCGTGGTCGTTAGCCACACTGGACACCGGCGAGACGGCGGATTTCACCTACACCGCGTCTATCAGCGACATCATGGACATCGACGTTGTCAACGATGACTACGTGGTCTGCAGCGCCGAAGATGTCTGCCAAAGCGGCAAGGTGCTGACCAGCCACGTCGAAGGGGCAACTTTCGAGATTGACATCGAGCTCGATCCCATCGCGAAGAAGCCGGGCGGCGGCGGGGGACCGGTCACGCCGACCATCGTCATCACCAACACTGGCCCCGGCAACGCGGTGGCAGCGCATGTCTTGCTGGAATTTATGCGCATCAGCGTCAGCGACCGCGATCTCTACTCCGAACCAGATATTGGCACTATTTCCCCCGGACCAGGTTGTGGCGAAAAATGTGTTGCCTTTGTCTGGACGGGCGATTTGGGCTACGGTGAGGCGATAACTTTCACCACGATAGAGGGACGAAACACCATCGGCGGTGATGAAGGTACGCTCTATACCGCGACGGCAACCATCACCGATGATCTGAGCAACACCACCACAGAGCCGGTCACCAAAGCGGTGGATGGATTGGTAACGCACTACGCGCACTTGAATCTATCCAAATCCGCGCCATCGGTGATTGCGCGTGGGCAGTTGCTGACCTACACGCTCAATATCTGGAACAGCGGCTTGAACAACGGCGCACCCGCGTGGTTGTACGATGTCATTCCGTTGAGCACGACGCTCTTTTCCATCAGCGACGACGGCGTATTAGGCACATTGAGCGACTCGGACATCGTCTCCTGGACTCTATCCCCATTGGGCAGCGGTGAACGCGTGAATCGCTCTTTCACCGTCCGCGTTGCCGATAACTTAGTAAGCGGCACGAAAATCGTCAATCACGACTACCGCGTCTCCTGGAACGAAGAGGGCGTAACCGAAATCTTTTCGGATACGGGACAGCCGATTACAACTACGGTGCAGGAAATCGGTTTGATTGATTCGTACAAAGAAGTTTCGCCCACGTTGACCAAGCCGGGCGCGGACAACGTTTTGACTTACTATCTGCATATCGTCAATTCCAGCCCCATCTCCCTGGCCGGCGTCACCGCGTATGACCTGTTGCCCTGGCAATCGAGCACCTACCAGCGCGACGCGGTCGCCAGCGCGGGGCGCGTGACCAGCGACATCGTCAGCATCGAGTGGCGCGGGAATGTGGGGGCGTTCTCTTCCGAGACGGTGACATTCACGGTGTTAGTTGACCCTGATTATCAAGGCACAGTCACCAACACCGCGACGCTCAGCCATACCGACCTGCTGACTGAGGTCGAAGTTGCCGCCGTCGCGTACGTCGCCGCCGCGCCGGTGTTGCGTCTGAGCAAGTCCGCGTCGCCCGATTCGGTAGAGCAAGACGCGGAGTTACGTTACACTCTTCGAGTGCGTAATTTGGGCTGGCAAGCTACCGAATTGGTCGTCACCGACACGCTTCCGGGCAATACAGAGTATATCGCGGATAGCGCCACCGCGGGCGGCACGTTTGACGATACGGAGAATCAGGTCTATTGGGAATTTCCGGTGCTCAAGGCGGGCGAAACGCGCACTTTCGAGTTTGAAGTCACAGTCGGCAGTGGTAGAGAGGTGATCAATGATCAATACCGCGTAACCTGTGCGGAGGAAGTGACCGCGACCGGTGCACCGGTAATCACCAGCATCGCGGACGGGGGGTATTGGATTTACCTGCCGGTGATCTTGAAGAACTATCCATGATGGAGTGAGGTAAGTAGAATCCAAGCAGGGCACGCGGTTTCCCGCGTGCCCTGCTTGGCGCGAAGAGACGTAACTTGAAAATGATGCTGAACCGCGCTATAATTTGGAAACGGCTACTAGCTACCTGACAGTTTGCTGTCTCGCGACGCGCCCCCCGTGAGTGAACTCCCGGTTGCTATGAGCAACGCGCTGAAGCGCGTTATGCCGAACATGCTTCAGCATGTTTCCCGTAGCCGCGCCGAGTTCACTCGGCGGCAGCGGCGCGGGCTGAAATGGTAATTTGAAAGTGTCAGGTAGCTAGAAACGGCTATAGAGATTTGGCATCATCTTGAAAATATTAAGGAAAAAATTTATGACAGAAGAAAAACCAACCCAAGACGAAATACGCGCCAAAATTGTGGCGATAGACTCCGCGTTAGTGAAAATAGAAAGTGAGTATGACGCGGGACGGATTGATCTAGGGCGTTATACGCAGTTAAAAATCGAGTACGAGGCACAACGTATCACTCTGGAGGGACAACTACCTGCTGCGACTACACTCGCGGAGAATGTCGCTGCGTGGTACAAGATTTTGGGCTACGAACAAGGCGCATGCGAGCAAGAAACGCGGTGGGTGGATTTCGTCTTTGACAGAAAGGTAAATGTGCCGGGCTGGGGTGATCTGAAACAGCAGTTATTGGTACGCTGCCAGAATAACAAAATCGGTATCGCGGAGGTGAATGGGTTGCAAGACGCCGTCGCGGTGCGCGGTATGAATAAAGGACGTCTGATTACTAATCGGCGCGTGACGCCACAGGCGCGTAAACGGACAGAGGAGTCCGAAAATATCGCCGCGTTGACTTTTGATGAACTGATCGACGAGTCAGCGGATTTCTCGCCCTACTTCGCCTGGTTGGAGAAACAGGTGAAAGATAAGCAAATTGACGCCCAGTACGTCGATCTGGCTTGCTCACAAGTGGAATTTGACCCGCATACTCAAGAACAATTAGCGGTGAACCGCTACGGCGCGGCGGAGGGCTGGATTGACGGCACTTATCAGTACAAGTGTATTTGCGCTTGCAAACCGCGATCTTTCTAAAGCAATTCTAGTGGGAGGCGAGCTTGTAGGAGCAAAATTGGTAAATACGGTTTTTGATCAGTCAAATTTGCGTCAAGCCACTCTGCAAAATTGTTGTTTTGAGAAAGCAAGAATAGGTTCTGATCTGTCAGAGACTATTATTTTGAACCCCGAAAATTTAGAAACTGCCATGTGTGCGCGTTGTGGTATGCCCTTAAAAATTAAAGAGAAAATAAGCATTCGTATATTACCAATCGGTACGAGAGAA
>CAZSIG010000124.1:0-9130 GCA_964606195.1 uncultured Anaerolineales bacterium | reverse complement strand
ACCGCCGCGCCGCGGTGGCGTGGGATGAGAAAATATTCTGGGAGACGCGGCAGACCGCGGGGAAGACGATACACATTGTGGGGTGTTGAGGTGCAAGCAATCGCCAGCTTGCCGCTATGCGAGATGAGTGATATGCGCTTATATGAAAAACCTCTTTATGCCGAATATGAATGCCGCGTGAATCAAGATATGGTCGAAAGAGTGAAGGCTTTTGGCGTTCAAAACCAGGATTTCGATGTTGGTTATAGAATTCAAGCTGCCGCGGTCTTTTCCTCGAATATTGAAGGGAATACATTGGATGTGAATTCGTATATGAACCTGAAAATGCGCCGAGATACTCTCTTCAAACAAAAAGAAGTTGCCGAAATTGATGATTTAATCGCGGCATATCATTTTGCCCAAGAAAATTCGCTTGATGAACACAACTTCTTAGCAGCCCACGCGCGTCTGTCAAAACATATTTTGATTAAATCCAAGCGCGGAAAATATAGGAAAGAACCGATTGGCGTTTTTAGCGAATCCGGCTTAGTCTATTTGGCAGTCGAAGATAAATTTGTCGCGGAGTATATGCGTCTGTTTTTTGCTGATGTTAAAGTCATTCTACAAATGGCGCTGTCTGTCAAAGAGACGTTGTACTTCGCGGCATTGGCTCATCTGCGTTTTGTGCATATTCATCCTTTCGCTGATGGCAACGGGAGGGCGGCGCGACTTTTAGAAAAATGGTTCTTGACCTCAAAATTGGGCGCGGATTATTGGTACATCCTGTCTGAGAAGCATTATAAAGAACATCAACAAGGATATTACAACGCCCTTAATTTGGGGGTAAACTTTTACGAATTAGATTACGCCAAATGTATGCCATTTTTGTTAATGCTGCCAGCGAGTTTTCAAGGTTAGTGATGGAGAGAGCAGAAAAACTATGACGAAAGCGATGATTTTGTGCCTTGACCGCGCCGATGAGGAGCGCGAACTGGAATTTGAACTAGCTTATCAGCGTACGCTCACTACGCCGCAGCGGTTCGAGATGATGTTCAGTAAGTCGCGAGAAATGAAAGAGATACTCTTGAGGCATGGATACCGAAAGCCTATTGAAATCATTAAACGCGCATGATGTGCGCTACGTTATCATTGGCGCGACCGCGTTTCCTGTACATGGGTATGCGCGTGCCACTTTTGATATAGACATATTTATTGAGCCAACTCCTGAGAACGTCCAGCGTACCGTCGCGGCGCTGCAAGAGGTGGGTTATGCTGTGGCTGATGTTCCTATGCAGGACTGGCTCACGAAGAAGATACTCATCCGCCAGTACATTTTGGAGACGGATATTCACCCGTTTGTGACTGGTGTGACCTTTGCCGAGGTATGGCAACATCGGGTGATGGACTACATAGGACAGACACCTGCCGCTTTCGCCAGCCTGGAGGATTTAATCAGAATGAAACGCGCCGCGGGACGACCGAAAGATGTGGAAGATTTACGGGTGCTGGAGAAATTGCGCGGTAGATGAAGAAACTAACAGCAAGGAGATAGATGTTCGCAAGTCGAATTAAAAAATATCGCCAATGGCTGGGTGTAATCGTGATGGTCACGGACGCGATGCTAATCAATGTCGCCTTTGCGCTGTCCTATTGGATGCGGTATGAACTACAATGGTTTCGGGCAGTAGAAGAAGCCAACTGGCATCCCTACCGCGTCTGGATACCGGTTTCCCTGCTGCTCACGGTGATACTTTTGGTAATTTACCGTTTGGACGGCGTATATAATCCCTCGCGCGGGGTGTCGTGGTCAGAGGAATGGTATACGATAGTGCGAAGCACAGTCACCGGCATCTTTGTGATGAGTGTGATTTTCTTCTTTTATCGCCCGCGCTTTTACTCGCGCCTGTTGTTTATATACGCCGCGTTTTTTATTTCCATTTTGTTGATTATCAGTCGCATGGTCGCGGGAATGCTCGCAGCGCATTTGCGGCGGCGCGGTCTGGGAGTGGCGCGGTTGTTGATAATCGGCGCGGGGGAGATGGGCAGAACTTTGATGAGCGCGCTGATCGCCCAGCCCGAATTGGGATATGAGGTAGTCGGGTTTCTCGATGATGATTTGGAGAAACGGGTGACCGACATCGGGCGGTTCAAGGCGCTGGGGGGGACCAGCAATCTGCAAGATGTGATTAAGCACTACGCGGTTGACGAAGTGATTATCGCGCTGCCCTGGACGACTTCCCATCGCAAGATATTGGGCTTGGTGGGACAATGCGATCGATTGGGGGCGCGGGCGCGTATGATTCCTGATTTGTTGCAATTGAGTTTGAGCCGCGTCGATTTCAATGACATTAACGGTATTCCGCTGATTGGCGCGAAAGCCCCCTCGATTACGGGGTGGCGGCTGGCGATTAAGCGCGCGATTGACATCGCGGTTTCATTGACCGCGTTGATAGTTCTGTCTCCGCTGTTTCTGGTGACCGCTATCGCGATTAAAATCGATTCTCCCGGAGCCGTCTTTTTCGGGCAGGTGCGCGTGGGCAGGGGGGGCAGAGAATTCACGCTATATAAGTTTCGGTCTATGCGTGAGGGGGCAGAGCGGGAGCAGGCGGAGTTGGCTGAACTGAATGAGGCGCAAGGCCCGCTGTTCAAGATACGTAATGACCCGCGCATCACGCGTGTGGGGCGTTTTCTGCGGCGTAGTAGTATAGATGAGCTGCCGCAACTGTACAACGTGCTGCGTGGTGAGATGAGCCTAGTCGGACCGCGCCCGCCGACGCCGGCGGAGGTCGCGGAGTATCAGGAGTGGCATAAGAAGCGCTTAACCGCGTCACCGGGAATTACGGGATTGGCACAAGTATCAGGACGTTCGGATTTGGCATTTGATGAGACCTGCTTGTTGGATATCCATTATATCGAAAATTGGTCACCGGGATTGGACATCAAAATCGCGCTACAAACTATTCCAAAGGTATTGGTGGGAACGGGGGCTTATTAGTGATTTAGAGAGGAGTGGACAGATTTTGAATTTGAATTGGACTTTTGGCGAGAACAAATAGGGGAGGTAAATAGTGACGAAAAATTACGATGTTATTATCATTGGCGCGGGATTGGGCGGGTTGTCGATTGGCGCGTTGTTAGCTAAACAAGGGAAACAGGTATTAGTTTGTGAGAAGAAAGATGTATTGGGCGGGCGTGCTTCTAGTGACGAGCGGCGCGGTTATCATCTGGATTACGGCTGGCACGTGAATCGATCTGGTAAAGAAGGGACGGCTGCCGCGGTGTTGAGAAAGGTTGGCAAGCCTGTTGAATGGTTGGAACAAGACCGAGAAGAGTCATTTATTCATTGCGAAGGCGATTTGTATCCATTACCCACTTCATGGACAGATTTTCTGACTCTTAAGATGTTATCTCTCTCGGAGCGGTTATCTTTACTGCGGTTATTGTGGAGCATTACGCGTACTGATCATAGTTTGTGGTATGATATGACTTGGGCGGATTTTGTGCAGCAGTCGGTTTCAAGCCCTAATGTTTTGAAATTTTGCAAGTTGTTTAACTTTTTCATCTCCGCGCCGAATATGGAGCGCGCCTCTGCTGGAGAGGTGATCTGTTTTATTCAGCAGGCGCGCAAGGCAGAACAAAAGGTAGGCAGACCGCGCGGCGGGAGCGCGCAAATAATTGAGAAGTTAGAGGAGTGCATAGAAGAGGAACAGGGAGAAATACTGCTAAAAACTGAGGCTACAAAGATTCTGCTTGAGGACAATAAGATAAAGGGAGTACGTTTTGGAAAGAAAAAGACTTTCTACGCACCTACGGTTATTTATACTCCACCGATAAATCAACTTTTTGATATCATCGATGAAGAATTTTTTTCTTCCGAGCTCACTGATTTTGCTCATTCGCTGGAGCCGACCGCGACGCTCTGTTTGAACTATGGGCTTAAGCGTCCGGTCAGCGATATGGCGGGTTTTATCGTCAGCTTGGACAAAGAGATTATGGTAGGCACTTTTCCGTCCAATCTGAATCCTGAGCGCGCTCCGGCTGGCAAGCAATTATCCACTTTTATGATTTATGTTGACCCCGCGAATGTGGGTAAAAGAGCTAAAATGGAAACCGCGGAATTGCGATTGAAGGAGTGGATACGCGAACTGTTTCCGAAGTTGCCTGAGCAAGTAGAATTGAAACGAAGACTGATAATACCTGTGATGAACGGGGCGCATCTTGTCACGCGGCAGTCATTTCCGCATAGACCATTTGTGATGTCGGCGGATGTGCAGGGCTTGTTTTTCGTTGGGGATACCGCGCGCGCCGCGACGTGCGCGGGGGATATAGCCTTTGCTACCGCGTTGGAAGCAGCGAATTTGATTGTGTAAGATTTGTCATAATAGCTACTGCTACAAGTTTGACAAAGAACGGGTTATTGCTTATAATTAAATCCGCTTTCATAGATTTTCACAGAGACGTGAATGACGCGGAGTGTGCTTTTTTAGTCAAATTCCTGCGCGTTGTTTGTTGGTAAACATGATAGAGAAGATAAGGGGCTGTACGGTATGGAAGGGGGGGATGAGCCTACGAATCTGATCAAGCAAAAAGTGCGTATAAAGCGTGTTTCTACATTTTGTAATAGATACAATTTTGATAGACAGGAGAAACTAAATGGTTGAAATGGTATCTGGTATATGGAAAAAATTAGCTTTTGTAGCTGTCGCGATTGTAGTAGGGATAGTGGTGAGCGTTGCTACATCAATGGGTACTGGAGCGTGGCTGGCTGCGTTGATTTTGTTGGTTGGGATTTGGGTATCAACTACTCTTTCCGTAAAAGATCAGGGAATAAAAGCGATACTGCAAGCCAACTTGGGACCGACCTTGTTATTTCTGCTAGGTGCTTTCGCGGCTTGGAAACTGATGGTGGGCTTCATCGGGAGTCCCCAACTGTTTGTACAGCAGGTCATTAACGGGTTTAAGTTGGGTTTCATCTACGCGTTGATTGCTCTTGGCTATACGATGGTATATGGTATTGTCAGGTTGATTAACTTCGCGCATGGTGATATTTTTATGGTGGGGGCGTTCACCAGTTACTACGCGATCGCCCGATTCAGTTGGCATTTTGTTCCAGCAGTATTCTTATCTGTAGTAGTATGTGTTTTGCTGGCTGTAGTGATTGAGCGAGTGGCGTACAAACCATTGCGCAATGCCCCACGTATCGCGGCGTTAATCACGGCGATAGGCATGTCGTTCTTCCTCGAATATTTCTCCGCGTTGGACTTCGCGTTTACCTCAGATTTTATTGTATATAAGCCTCCGGCAATCGAGCCAGTTCCTTACAAAATAGCAGGAATTCGTTTTTCTAACATTATGATAATTGTCATTGGGGTATCTATTCTATGTTTGGTTTTGTTACAGTTTATCGTACACTACACTAAACTAGGTAAGGCGATGCGCGCCGTATCTTATGATAAACCGACGGCGCGATTGATGGGGATCAACGTGGATATGATAATCACTATGACCTTCGCGATTGGTTCGGCAATGGCGGGAATAGGCGGAGTGTTATACGCGGCAACGTTCCCGCAGATTAACTATCTATTGGGGATTATGCCGGGCTTGAAAGCCTTCGTCGCGGCAGTTCTCGGCGGGATCGGGAGTATTCCCGGCGCGCTGGTGGGTTCTTTGATCATGGGACAGGCGGAGATGTTGAGCGCGGCATACATTTCTTCAACTATGCGCGACGCGATCGCGTTTACCCTTTTGATTATTGTGCTGTTGATCCGCCCGACGGGAATCTTTGGCGAGCCTACTGGTGAGAAGGCATAGATCAGGTAAGGTTATACAAGGAGAGAAAAAATGAATGGGAAAATTCTTGGACAGTCGTGGAAGTTCTGGCTGGGAGCGGTGATCATTTTCGCGCTGCTACAGGCTGTGTTTGCCTTCGATCTGATCACAGAATATATCCAAACGGTGCTTCAATACATGTTTATCATGGCGATTATCACCTTGGGATTAAATCTGATCTATGGATTCAATGGTCAGTTTTCGCTAGGTCAGTGGGGTTTTTATGCGATCGGCGCGTACGCCTCAGCAGATGTCTCTTTTCGCGTGTACAAGTGGGCAGGAAAGAGTGGATTTGATTTTGAGGCGGGGATGGCTGGTTTGATCGGTCGTAACGCGCTGCTTATCGTCGCGTTATTGGTAGGGGCAACTATCGCGGCTATTGTAGGCTTTGCTCTGGGCTACGCGGTTTTACGAATGGGCGGTGACTATTTTGGCATCGCTACATTAGGATTTACTATCGTTGCTAAGGTATTAGCTGATAACTCAGATAATTTCCCCACAGTTTTAATTCCCTCAATTGACCCATGGTTTCCGGAGATGAAGGGCGCACGCGGTATGTTGGGTATACCGGGGTTGACCACTTGGTTTTGGGTCTTTTTCTTTTTCATCATGGCGTTAGTGTTGATGAGGAACTTGATATATTCGACGGAGGGCCGAGCTATCATCTCAGTACGAGAGGATGAAATCGCGGCGCGGGCGATGGGCATTGACACTTTTCATTATAAAGTGAAGGCATTCACCATTGGCGCTTTCTACGCGGGGATAGCCGGGGGATTGTACGCGCATCTTTACAAATTCCTCGCACCGAACTCTTTCCATTTTCTTCAATCATTTGACATCTGGATCATTTTGGTGTTCGGCGGTGTTGGTAGCATGACCGGTACGCTTGTGGGGACGATATTCTGGGCGATAATGAAAGAGGGATTGCGACTCGTTTTGCCCACCGGTACAGAGGCTTGGCGATTCGTGATTTACCCTATGGCGTTGCTGCTGGTCATGTTGCTTCGTCCCGATGGGGTTATGGGAGGAAGGGAATTGGGCTTTTTGAAAGCCCCGCGGGCACCGGGACAAAAACCTCAGCCATCTAAATGGCGCGAAAGATTAAGCGCGGTGTTATCGCTGTCTTGGTGGCGATCGTTTATTTTCCAAGAGGGGATGAAACGACCGCATTCGCGAGTATTGCTTTTAATAGTAGTGTTGCAGATAATCCCGCTGATTATGCCACCGTTAGGCGGTGTAGCGATAATCCCCATGATCTTATTATGGTTGTTAATGGCGTGGGGACTGTGGAGTTATCAACCATGGGCGCGGCTCTTGACGATATTTATACAAGGCTTTAACATCATAATGCGCGTTATAGTAGTGCTGCCAAATATCGTCACGAAACAGGGGGATGTGCACTTGGATAACCTAGTTATCGCGGTTATCGCAGTTATACTCTCAGGGGCATTCCTATATTTTATTGACAAGTCAGATATGCAGTTAGCATTTGAACAGTAGAGAGGAATAAAATGACCACTCAGAATACGACGGTATTGCAAATCGCTGGCTTGACGAAGTTCTTCGGTGGCTTGCGGGCGGTTCATGATTTCGAAATGGAGATCAGTCAAGGAGAGTTGGTTGGTTTAATTGGGCCTAACGGCGCGGGGAAAACGACGGTGTTCAACATGATCACGGGGTTGTACGTGCCTACCGAAGGTAACGTTGAGTTCTTAGGTACTAATGTCACCGGAGAAGAACCTTTCAATATCACTCATATGGGCGTGGCGCGGACCTTCCAGAATATTCGGCTCTTTAAGAAACTTACGGTGCTAGACAATGTGCGGATCGCTTATCATCATCACGCCAACTATGGTTTATGGGATTCATTCGTTTACAGCGGGCATTTCAACAAGCGCGAAAAAGCATTGACCGATTTAGCGATGGATTTTCTAGGTGTATTCAATCTGCAGGATCGCGCTGGTGAAATAGCTGAGAACTTGCCTTATGGTGAGCAACGGAGATTGGAGATCGCGCGTGCGTTAGCTGTGGAACCTCAGTTGCTTCTGTTGGACGAGCCGGCCGCGGGGATGAACCCTCAAGAGTCGGAGAACTTGATGGAACTAATCCACTTCATTCGCGACAAGTTTAACTTGACGATTTTATTGATCGAGCATCAGATGCGGGTAGTCATGGGTATCTGCGAGCGGATCACCGTTATGGACTTCGGGGAGATCATCGCGCGCGGAACCCCTGCTGAAATCAAGAACAATCCCCAAGTGATTGAGGCGTATCTAGGGCGTGGTGCAGTCAAAGGGACGCGGGATTAGGTCGGACATTTCAGTGAAATAAGGAGCAACAAACATGTTACTTGATGTACAAGATCTTAATGTGTATTACGGAGCGATCCATGCCTTGCAAGGTATCTCATTCAACATTGAAGAGGGGGAGATCGTCACACTCATTGGGGCAAACGGCGCGGGGAAGAGCACTACCTTAAACACTATTTCTGGGCTATTACGCCCGCGACAAGGGCATATCTTGTTCAGAGGTAAGGATTTGACAAGTGTACCCGCTGAACGCATCGTATCTATGGGTATCTCTCAGGTGCCGGAGGGACGTAAGATTTTCGCTACTCTGACGGTTAAGGAAAACTTAGAGATGGGCGCGTATACGCGGTCAGATAAAAAAGAGATTCAAAAATCTATGGAAAGGGCGTTTGCCAGCTTTCCGCGCCTCAAGGAGAGATTGAGCCAGTTAGGGGGCACGTTATCCGGTGGTGAGCAACAAATGTTAGCTATGGGGCGCGGAATGATGTCCAGCCCTGAGCTTCTGTTATTGGATGAGCCATCTATGGGACTTGCTCCAATCTTGGTCGAAGAGATATTTGATATAATCGAAGATATAAACAAGCAAGGGACGAGCATTTTACTCGTGGAGCAGAATGCCGCGATGGCTTTATCTGTTGCTAATCGCGCCTATGTGTTGGAAACCGGACGTATAGTTTTGGAAGGTCCGGCTAAGGAGGTTATGGACAATTCCCAAGTTAGGGAAGCGTATTTGGGTGAAGCATAGCGCGATCAATTCATCTTGCATTATAAAGGAGGTGATGCTTGCTTAAAGATTTACTTCTTTTAGTTTTAGTGGGATTAGCTATCCCCAAAGTATTTTGATTATTTAGAGGAGGAGAATCTAATGTCGAAAAAGTTGTTTAACATTCTGGTTGTTTTGACGATGATCGTGCCTCTCGTCGTTGGCTGTGCCGCGCCGACGCCCGAGGTGATTGAGAAAGAGGTCGTCGTCGAGAAAGAGGTCGTCCAGACCGTCGAGGTTGAGAAACCGG
>CAZSIG010000123.1:0-9190 GCA_964606195.1 uncultured Anaerolineales bacterium | reverse complement strand
CTCCTTCGTGATGAGTTTCACGCGCCGCTTGATGACATTGCGCGGCGTCGGCGGCTCATCTGCGAAAGGTGTGTGCAGTTTGGGCACGAAGGGCGAGAGATTGATAGTGACGCGCCGCTCAAAACTGCGCTGAATGCGCCGCGTCAACGTGACGATCTCCTGCGCGTCCGCGTCGGTCTCCGTCGGCAGACCGATCATGTAATACAATTTCATATTCGGGAAATCGAACTCGCCTGCCAACTCCGCGGCGCGCATGATCTCCGCCTCTTGCAGCCCCTTGCCGATACGGTTGCGCAGCCGCGCTGAGCCCGCCTCCGGCGCGATGGTCAGCGTCTGCGCGCCGCTCTCAACGAGAGCACGCAGCAGCGGCGCGGTGAGCGAATCGGCGCGCAGCGAGGAGACGGAAATACGCGTCCCCATCTCGCGCAGCTTGATCGCCAATTCGTCGATGCACGAGTAGTCCGAAATCGCCGCGCTGATTAAACCGATGGTGTCAGTATATTGTAAGCCATCACGCGCCTGCGCCAAAATTGTGTCCAGCGAACGTTCCCGGTACGGCGCATAGATACACCGCGCCAAACAAAACCGACAGCCGCGCCGACACCCCCGCGCCACCTCGATCAAATACATATTGCCGAATTCCGCGGCGGGCGTGACGATGACCGACGCGGTGGGGTGCGCGTCCAAATCGGCAACTGTGTTATGATGCGTGAGAACAGGCACAGCACGCTGCGCCCCTACGTTCCCCTCTCCACGCAGTGGAGAGGGGTTAGGGGTGAGGTATTCCTTCTCACCGCGCGGAGAGGGGTTAGAGGTGAGGTATTCCCTCTCACCGCGTGGAGAGGGGTTAGGGGTGAGGTATTCCTTCTCACCGCGTGGAGAAAGAGTAGAGGTGAGGCACCTCTCCCACGCCGCGAGCCAATCCTCACGCGGTTTACCGATACAGGCGCGACTCGCGGCGAGCAACCGCGGAATCAATTCCTCGCCATCGCCGCGCGCGCAGAAGTCGTAAATCGGCGCGAGGGGCGCGGGGTTGGCGGTGACGGCGGGACCGCCAACGATAATCAGCGGATCGCCCTCGACGCGGTCACGGGCGCGCAGGGGTATATTGGCGCGGCGCAAAATGTCTATGACGTTGAAATAATCCAACTCGAATGAGATGGTGAACGCGAGGATGCCGAAATCGCACAAAGGGCGCTGCGATTCGAGCGAAATCGGTTCGTCCAAATCGGCGAAGACGCGTTCACAGACCACGTCCTCCGCCGCGTTGAATTGCCGATAGAGGGTATGTACCGCAAGGCTAGACATGCCGACCGCGTAGCTATTAGGGTAAATCAACGCGATCGGCAGCTTGCCGCCCCAATCTTTGTGAATTGTATTACGTTCTTGCGCAAGACGTTCTTGCGCCGCGACAATAACTTTCCAGGTCATAATTCTAAAACGTGAAGACGTGATACGTGAAGACGTGATGTGTGAAACGCGAGGCATATCGCTAGGGTTTTCTCAAAGTCGCGCGGTTTGTATAATATGTCACCCTGAGCGCGGCGAAGGAGTTCGTTTTCCATCAATTTTGTTCATCATCAATTAGCAGGTAAAAGTTATTGTGCGAACGAGATGCTTCGCGTAGTTTATCTCCGCACGGGGGCTTAGCATGACACTTTGAGAAAGCTCTACACATCGCGTAACCTACTTATCTTCTTCACGCTTTACGTTTCACGTTTCATATCCTCTTCTCCTAACTCTCGCGGACGCGGACTACTACGATGGTCATATCATCGTGCTGCTTCGCGTCGCCCGCGAAACTGCGTACGTCTGTTAGAACCAAATCCACCATCTCGCGCGCCCTCATGTTCTGACTGCAACTGCCGATTAACGCCTCGAAACGGTCGAAACCGTATAACTCGTTATCCTCGTTCATCGCCTCGATGATACCATCGCTGACCAGAATCAACGCGTCACCCGATTTTAGTTTGATAACGGCTTCGCTATATTCCCAATTAGCCATCGCGCCCAGCGGCAGGCTGTTGGGGTCGAGGTAGCGCACCGTCTCATGCTCTTCGCAGCGCAACAGCACTGGCGCGATCAGTCCCGCGTTGCTGACCTGTATCTCCCTTTTTTGCGTATTGAGCAGTACATAGGCAAGCGCGGTATTCATGCGCTGTGCTTGCATACGCGGGTGCAGCGTGCGGTTGACGACCTCCAGCAACGGTCCCACCTGGCTGTGCGAAGCGGCATGAGATTCCAACACCGAAACGGAGATCGCCATGTACAACGAGCCGGGCAGTCCCTTGCCGCTCACATCACCGACCGCGATACCTAAGTAATCGTTTGACAGTGAGTAATAGGCGTAAAAATCGCCGCCGACCTCTAGCGCGGGCTGCGAGTAACCAAAAATTTCAAACCCCGGTACATGGGGATTGCCCTGCGGCAGCAAGCCCATTTGAATCTGCCGCGCAATCTCCAGATCACGCCTCAGTCGTTCCTGCTCCGCCACCTGTTCGTAAAGCCGCGCGTTCTCGATGGAGATCGCCGCCTGATGACCGAGAGTGGATAAGATGCCGATCTCCTCGCGGCTGTAGAACTCCAGCGAGCGTTTGGGACCGAAGTTGTAAAGTCCCACCAGCTTGTTGCCTACAATCAGCGGCAGACATAACTCAATCTCTCGCGCCGCGAGGGGCGCGACTAACGTCTCTATCTCAGATGTGGGTGGCGCGACTATCAAGGCGTGTCGTTCGGCGCGCAGATGCTGTGCCAATGCGCTATTTTGAGAGATGCGGAAATCATCACTGACTGAGATCAAATCGTCCTCTTCACCACGCGCTACCAACAAATTCGCGTGGGCAATGTTCAAGCGCGCGGGGATAGTCTCGGTCAGGATGGTAACCAAATCGGAAAAAACGATGGTGAGCGAGATTTCGCCGCTCAGTTCCTCCAGCAATAGCCGAAAATTGAGCTTGTCGCGATAGAAGGCGCGGTCGATGCCCGCTTGCACGCGCTCGCGCAGCGGGCTGAAGACGACAGCGACCAAAATCGCGGAGATAAAGAGTGTCCCCTCGTGTGCCCTAGCCGCGCCGAACAGTTGGAACATTCTAGTGAACGCGGCTACCAATAACAGATATAAGCCGCCCGCCAGTGTTGTCAAGGTCAGATAGACCAGACTGCGGTTGATGACGGTGTCGATGTCCATCAAGCGATATTTGATGATGGAGAAGGCGATCGCGACCGCGGTGATTAAGAAGGGGATCATCGACAATCCTGTAGGTATCAAGGGGTGTCCGGTAACTAAACCCGGAATCACGTACAGTGCCAGCCAGATGATGAGGGGTGCCGAGCCGCCCCAAACTACCCAGAGCACTTGACTCTTCGCGGTGGCGGTGCGCGCGGTGCGATAGCTGTGTACGCCGATGGCGATCGCCGCGCTGGCGCAGACCAACGCGATAAGATTGTTAATCCAGGTGCCATTGATGAGTCGCGCCGTCCAGGTATCACCCGATAACAGTGAAATCACCAACAAGAGCAGCGGGGGAAGAAAATACAGTGAGAAGGTCATTCGTGAATGCCGCGCCGCGAATTTTTTGGGAGTGGGGAAAACGAGGGCGAAATAGAGCAACCCGCCCACCAGCACCGCGAAGCCGGGCAGTTCTGCCAATAGAAACATGAGGAAAATCGACCGATTCACGATTTCGCTCAGGTGCAATCCGACGACGTCTACCGCGTTGGCTTGTGCCATCATGGTCAAACTCAATACCAGCATCGCGCGAGCGGCGCGCTCGTGGGGTTTTTTGAGAAAAACGAAGATGGCGACCGCGGCGATGAGCCAGATGGATGTCGCGGGGGCAAGCCACTTCGCGAAGACCACGCGCGGTGATAGGCGGCGCAGCTCAATCGGAACGACTAATTCGCTGTCCCCGCGTAAAACGGTATACGCTACTGTCTGCCCCTGTCGCCACCGTTCGGCGCTGTCCAAAGATAGACGAAATGCGCGCGCCAGCCATTCTTCCACCGTTCGCCCGTCCGCGGCGATGATCACATCGCCCACTTTTAACCCCTCGGCGCGGGCTATCAGCACATCGATGATGGCAAGTCCCTGTGGGGATAATTCCGCCATGCCGGTACTGTAGCCATCGGCGGGCGCGGTCAATTTCAGGATTAGCAGTCCTAGCGTATAGGCTATGCTGGCGACGATCAAAAAAACGAAGAACCAGTAGCTCCAACCGCGCCGTGTTTTTTGATCTTGAGAAGCGTTATTCATAATATATCCTCGCAATTCTAACGATACCGAGATTAGATTAACGTTAGCCAGGACTTATGCAGACCACGTAGTGATTAACCGCAGAGAACACCGCGAACGCGGAGAAGATTAAGAAAAGAATTTCTTAACTGGCATACGCGGAAAACTCCGTGCTCTCGGCGGTAAATCTTTTTGAATCTGCATAAGTACTGGTTAGCATTATAGTGCATTTATCGCGGAGTCGCAAAGCAGGAACAGATTCGATTGAGTGAGATAGTGGTCAAGGCGCGCCGCATTTTGACCACCAAGTCCCCAAACTAAAAACGCACCCATAAAGAGTGCGATTACCCCGCGTAGAATTGAGGCGTTATGGGGTAGGACTTACGCAACTTCGGGGTATTTTTACCGCCGAGCACGCCGAGAGCGCAGAATTCGGGCTACAATTTTTACCTACTGAAAAGATATGACCCTAAATGACGGTATATAAACGCATATGCTGGAGGCAAAATTATTCCTTTAAGAAATCTCCGCGTCCTCTGTGCTCTCTGCGGTTAGCTATAGTGCGGTTTTGCGTAAGTCCTATTTGATATAACTTTTGGCGTCTAAAAAATATGCCTCTCAATAATTGGCTATGACCGCGTATGCGGGGGACAAAATTACTCCTTTGAGAAAACTCCGCGTCCTCCGCGCTCTCTGCGGTGAAATTATGGTGAATTTACGTAAGTCCTGTGGGGATAACGTTCTATGGTATCGCGGTAGTGGGGACAAACCTAGTGTTTGCCCCTACTTCATCACCAACGGCAGATATGTTTCGTACACCTTCTCCACTACGCGCAGCGTTGTTGTCACCAACTGGGGACTGCGCCGCGTCTCGGTCGTGCCGCTGATGGTGAGCTGCGCGGTGTAAACGCCCAGTGACAGCGGCTCAGAGTTGATCGTCACGGTGGTCACGGTGGTCTCCAAACCTACCGTCGGTGATACCGTCAGCCAATCGGCATCTGATGTTGTTGTCCATTGTAGTTCACCGCCCCCCTCGTTTCGTATCGCGATATGTCGATATATCGGCGCGGAATCGGTCAAGGGCGATAAGACCATCATTTGCAGAGGTATGACCGCGAGGTACGGATCCACGCGCACCTGCGTTTTCGTATCGGCAGTGTCGCTCTGCCACGTGGAGAGATTCCCCGCGACATCTCGCGCGCGGGCGCGAAACTCGTAGATCTGGTCAGCCACACCTGTGAATGTCGCGCTGTCGGAGGTGACGTTCGACAGCCAAGATTGCCAATTCTTATTTTCAACGCGATATTCTATGTCGTAATTTCGCACGCCGGACAGCGCGTCCTCGCCCTGCCACTCCACCAAAAACTGCGTGCTGGTGACGTAATCGTAGAGGGGCAAAACGCGCGCCGTCGGCGGCGCGGTGTCTATCCAAAAGGGTCCCAAATGCGCGGTTTCGGCACTAGCCAAGTTCACCCCATCCACCGAGCGCAGGTGCGCGTAGTGATTCGCGCCATCGGGCAGAGGCGAACTAGCAGCCTGCACTCCCGTTGTCTCCACAACAGCATCAGGTGCAGTTCCCGCTGTTCTGTCCCACAAAATCGAGTAGCCCGCGACGCCACTCCCCGCGCCATCGCTCGCCGCGTTCCAGGACACTTGCACGACATTCTCGTTCGACCAACTTCGCGTCGTGTGGCTGGAGCTTGTAAACTGTGTGGGCACCTGTGGTGGGGTGCTGTCGATCCAAAATGGTCCCAGATGCGCCGCAGAGATGCTGCCGTAGCCCGCCGCGTCGATTGAACGAACGTGGAAGTAGTAATTTTTGCCATCTGTAAGCGCGGGGCTGTACGCCTCCAGTGCCAGAGTGTCCACCGCTTTGTCGGGCAGAGTATCGGCCGCGGCGTTCCATTCCATCGAATAGCCCGCGATCCCGCTGCCAGTGCCATCGCTCGCCGCGCTCCACATTGCCTGAACTACGGTATTGCTCGACCAGACGTTGACCGCGTGGCTAGGGCTGTTTAGCTGCGCGGGTAATTGTGGCGGCGTGCCGTCGATCTTGAACGGCCCGAAATCTAGCGCGCTCGAACTCACCAAGCCCATGTTATCCACCGTGCGGAGATGAAAATAATATAACCCATCGGCGAGTTGTGGGCTAGAGTCGTAAGATGTAGTGGTATCGACGATGCTATTGGGGAAACTGTACGCGGATTGATCCCACAGCACCGAGTACCCCGCGATGCCGCTGCCGTTTCCATCGCTCGCGCCTGCCCATGCCACATCGACCACGCGGGACGCCGACCACTCATCCAAAACGTGGCTGGTGCTCGTCTTGAAGGTGGGGGTCGTGGGGGGCGCGGTATCTATCTGGAAGGGTCCCAGATGCGCCACCGCGCCGGATCGCCCATCGGTGGCGATGCCGCGCACGTGGAAATACTGCTCCCCACCGCTGGATAAAACCGTCTCCATGCCGCGATATTCGGTGTCGATCCTGACGGGAACGATAGTGTTCGGCTCGTTATCCCACTCGTAGGCGTAACCAGCAATGGTTATATCACTGCCGACCTCAGGCGGCTCCCACACGACGATTATTGAATTATTCATCGTCCAGACGCCGGGAGATTGTCCCGTATTCGCGCGCACGTTACGCGGGGGACCAAAATCGAAGCCGGGCGTGGTGGTCGGCGTCGGTCCGCCCGAGTGATAGACCGCGACCTCGTCGCTGTACGTCTCCCACAAAGGATCGTACAAATTACCATATTCATCGAGGCGCGACGCCCACATATTCATGCTGTTGAAATAAATATCCCAAGTGAGTTGATAATCACCCGCGCCAATGCCATCCGCCGCGGGGTTTATCGGCGCTTGAATTTCGAGGTGGCTGCCGGGTGCCAGCGACGCGGTGTTACAGATCATGTGCCGCGCCCCGGCGAACTCGACCGCGCCGCCGCTGGAGTTGTACCAGTGCATACCGAGCGCGATGCCGCTGGGATCGCTTTCGGAGCAATCGGACGGGAAATACCAGGTGTTGGTGCCGGTGTTCTGCACCAGCACAGATGTCGTAGTCGCGTAACCCTGCGGAATGCTCGCGGGGGTCTGCGTGCTCAGGACGTTAAAGCGGTAGTCACGCGGGAAATAGATCCCCTCGAAATCGACGCTGCTATAATAGTGCGCTAAAATTTGTGGATAATCCCACTGCGGAAATGGGGTGCCGCCGCCGCTGGAACTGCTATTACCGATAGCCCACCGTTGCGAGCCGTATTGTCCCATCCCCGCTAATAAACAGCGATCCAAAGTCGGCGTCGCGTCGGCGGAGATGGGGTCATAGATGGAGACTAGATAAGCCGCGCCGTACCAGGCGCAGGGATTGGTGTATTCGCCGTTCTCGTTGCGATACTGCGCGTTGATGACCGCGTCGTTATAGCTGAGAAACTGCCCCGCCGTCGCGTCGACCGCCGCGCTGACAGAGGCGATGTTCTCACCTCCTGCCTCGTAAACCTGCCCGTGCGCGTCGCCGTAAACCTGCGGATTGCCGTAGGGATCTCTACCGCGCCAGTTCTCCGGGCAGCTCGCCCAAGTGCGAATCGCCACCGCGCCCGCTTTCAGCGCATCCTCGTCCCAAGTGGTGAACCACTCTTTCCATAGCACGCGTTTAACGTACAGTTCTAGCGAGACGTTCATATCTACGATGCTACCATCGTCGTAATTGATGACCGTTATCGCGGGGGGCAAGGTTTGTGCCGCGGCAGGAGAACAAGTGAGTATCGCTAATATAAAAAGAGCGAGGAATACCGCGCTACCAATCTTGGGGAAATACAATTCGGTTAATGATAGGATGGTCATATCATATTCAGACTATGCTTTACAAACAGGCTCCTAGAGAATCCACGACGCGAAATGTAGCCCGTGTAGCTATGGAATGGTGCGTAAATAACTTGGGCGTTTGGCGCGGTCAGCGCAGGCGTAAAGCCTGCGGCTACAGTGTAGGCGCACCCTTTATGGGTGCGCTTACGCGGTATAGAAACTTACCGATGTGTTGCTCCAACCTCTAGTCTTCGTCGTCATCCAATTGTAGAAGCCGCTGCAATAACTGTCCTATTTCTGTAGGCTCTCCATCGCGAAAAATCGCGACACCCTCCACTTCCAGATCAGGCTGCTCTTGTTGAATGATAGCCTGCCCCAAAGGAGATTGCTGAAAGACGCGTAAGTCCTCAAAATAGGGATCGGTGATTATATCCACTCGCACGATACGCCCCGAGTCGAGCACCACAATTCGATCAGTCTGCCGCGCCACTTTAGGATCATGCGTGACGATGATGAAAGTCGTGCCCAAGCGGCGATTCAGGTCGTGCATCATGTGAATGATCTCATCTGCTCGCGCAGAGTCGAGCGAGCCGGTCGGTTCGTCAGCCAGAACGAGCGCGGGGTGATTGACCAGGGCGCGCGCCACCGCGACGCGCTGTCGTTGCCCACCCGACAACTGTCCGGGCAGATGCTTGACGCGGTCGCCCAGGTCAACCAATTCCAACAACTCTTGAGCGCGTTTGCGCCTCTCGCGGCTGCTGACGCGTTGTTCATACAGCGGAATCTCCACGTTCTCCAGTGCGGTTAGCGTGGGGATTAGATTATGCAACTGGAAGATAAACCCGACGGTCTGGTTACGAAAGCGATCGAGTCGCTTGACGGTGGCAAGATTTTGCCCGTTGATGATTACCTCACCCCGCGTCGGGCGATCGAGCGCGCCGAGAACGTTCAATAAGGTGGACTTGCCACTTCCCGAAGGGCCAATAACCGCGATTATCTCTCCCGCGCGGACGTTCATCGTCACTCCATCGAGCGCGTGAATTTCCTCTCCATCACCATATATTTTCACCAGATCGCGCGTCTCTACAATATTCTGTACTTCGTTCGTCATTTTAGTCTTTCCTTACACTTTGAATTAACCACAAAGGACACGAAGAACAC
>CAZSIG010000122.1:2439-9195 GCA_964606195.1 uncultured Anaerolineales bacterium | reverse complement strand
AATCCGTAAGCTGGAGTTAAACATAACTTCTCAATATTACTTTAAGATGTTACTAATCCCCTACCATTTTCTCTCCCTCAAATTTCTAAATCTCCCCGCGCTCCCCTCGCGGGCTTTTTCTTCCCCTCAAATCCCCGCGCCACCCCAACCTCTTACCCCAAATCATCCAAAATGTGGTATAATTAGATATAAGGATATATAACCCCATTAGCGTATGAGCCAGGAGGTGCTCAAATGTTAAACAAAAAATTTTCACTCTTCGGAGTCGCCGCGCTGCTGCTTATTGCCCTACTCAGCGCGGTGTTTATAACTAGCGGGCAAACCAGCCGCGCCGCGCCCCTGTCCCAAAGCGCGCCGGCTGAAATCCAACAGTGGGACAGCGCGATCTCCTTCGGCATCGGCTTGCCGGTGCAACTGGTAGACCCCACCGGACGCGGCACCGTACAGTACACCGCCTCCACCGCGCCGCTCACCGCCACCTTCGACCTCTACGCTCTCTCCGCGCCCCAATTCATCTCCATGTACAACTCGCTCCCCGAATACTTCTGGGGCGACGAAGCCCACCTCGACCCCATTGGCTTGCCGCTCGTCGCGACGTGGCAGGAAGTTGTCACCGACACCTCCGCCCTATTCGCGACGCGGCTGCCCGAAACCGCGTCGGGCTTCTACCTGCTCACCGCGAGCGACGCCGAAACCGTACAGGACGAGATTCTCGTCATCATCAGCCGCGACGTGCTGCTGCTCAAGGCGAGCACCATTGGCGACGTGACTCAAGTGGTGGCATGGGCGAACCGCCTCTCCACCGGCGCGCCGCTTCCCGATACCACCGTCGCCATCTACGACCGCGCGGGCAATCTACTCGCCAGCGGCGTCACCGACGCGAATGGCGTCTACACTACCGAGCTAACCGGCGCGGAATCGTATGCCCTCATCGCTGTCGGCGAAAAAGATGGCGAGTTGACCGCGTGCGGCACGCGCTACGAGTGGAACAGTCGCGATTGGTGGGGCTATTGGTGGTGGGATTGGGAGTATTACTATTCCACCCTGAGCAACACGCCCTACAAAGTCTACCTCTACACCGACCGCCCCATCTACCGCCCCGGCCACACAGTGCACTACAAGGGCATCCTGCGCCACGACGCGGACGGCGACTACACCCCCATCGAGACCACTCGCCCGATTACCGTGACGGTGCGCGACGCGCGGCGCAACGAACTCGCTGCCGCGACGCTCTTCCCCTCCGCGTTCGGCACCATCAGCGGCACGTTCACCCTCGCGGACGAGGTCGGGCTGGGCGACTATAATCTGGAAGTGGTGCTCGATGGTTACACCTACCGCCAAGCGTTCAAAGTGGAGGAATACCGCAAACCTGAATACGAGGTCGCGGTGAACGCCGACGCGAATTACTACGTCGTAGATGATACAATCAACGTCACCGTCGCGGCGGATTACTATTTCGGGCAGCCGGTAGCCGATGCCGCGGTGGAGTTCACGCTGTATCAACAAGATTACTACTATGGCAGCAGAACCTTGCTCTGGCAGACGACCGGCGCGACTGATGCGAACGGGCAATGGACGACGACCATCGACACCGCGGATTACGCCAGCGCGGACACCACCTTCATCCTCGCCGCGACGGTCAGGGACGCGAGCAACCAGAGCGTGAGCGCGGAGCGCCGCATGCCAATTCACTACGCGGCATACAGTCTCAGTGTGCGCATGGACAAATACGGCTACGAGCCGGGCGAGACGGTCACGATTACGCTGCACGCGCAGTACCACGATGGCAGCCCGGTGCCGGACGCGCCGCTCACCATCACCGCCGCGGGCTATGAGGACACCCTCACCGCGACTGCCACCACCGACGCGGCGGGCGAGGCGGTCGTCACCTTCCAAGCCGCTGATGCCAACTGGTACGAGGTACAGGCGGAAGGGCGCGACGAACGCGGGCGCGCGGTCACGGCGCGTACCTGGTTCTGGATTTACTACTACGATTGGTGGTGGGGCTACGACTCCGATGGCGAAATCTCCGTGAGCGCGGACAAAGATAGCTACGCGGTCGGCGAGGTGGCGCAACTGCTCATACAATCGCCCGTCACCGGCACCGCGTTGCTCAGCCTAGAGCGCGGCAGCGTTCACCAGCAGTACCCGATAGACCTGCCGAACCCCGTCACGCTGATAACCGTGCCGATTGCGGCGGACTACGCGCCGAACATCTTCGCCACCATCAACATCTTTCGGCGCGGCGCAGCGGAGGGCGATGGCTATTACTGGGATGAGAGCGCGACCGAGGGCGAGATGCTCATCGGCAGCGCGGAACTGATTGTCCCCGCGACCGACCGCGAGTTGCAGGTGGAATTGACGCCGCATGAACTCACCTATCGCCCGCGCGACGCGGCAGAATTCACCGTTGAGGTACGCGACCAGGCGGGCAATCCCGTCGTCGCGGAGGTCTCGCTCGGCTTGGTGGACGAAGCGATTTACGCGCTATCTGCAGACCTCTCCGCCGACATGCACCAGACCTTCTACGGGCGGCGCGGGCACGAGGTGTACAGCTACGACTCACTGCACCCGACGCGCTATCTCTACGCGGGGTATCCCGCCGCGCCCACGCCCGAGCCCGACGATGGAGAGGAAGACGGCAATTACGGGCGCGGCGAAGATGCCGATGTGCGCCGCGATTTCCCCGACACCGCGTACTGGCAGCCGGGCGTAGTCACCGATGAAAACGGGCGGGCGGTCATCACCGTCGCGCTGCCCGACAATCTGACGCGTTGGCGGGCGATTGCGCGGGCGGTCAGCATCGACACGCGCGTCGGCGACGCGACTACGCACATCACCGTCACGCAGGAATTGATGGTGCGCCCCGTGCTGCCGCGCTTCCTCGTGCAGGGCGACCTGATTAGATTGCGAACTATCGCGCACAACTACCTCGCCCACGATGTCGATGCGGAGATGCGCCTGCGCGCCAGCGGCTTGGTGCTCTTGGGCGATGGTTGTGATGATGACGATGAATGTGAGCCGCCGGAGTTCTCGCTGCCATCAAACGGCGCGGTTTATCGCGATTGGTCAGCGGTAGCGAGTGAATTGGGCGATGGCACAGTATTAGCGCGGCTCACTACCGATGATGATGGCGGCGACGCGGTCGAACTGCCGCTGCCCGTACACCCCTTCGCCGTGCCCGACATCACCAACCGCGTCGGCGAAGTGGAGACCGAAATCACCGAGACGCTTTATCTATCCGTCACCGCGATACCCGACGCCACGAGCATGGAGATACGCCTATCATCGTCTATCGCGCTGGGCTTGCTGGACGGGCTGGAATATCTCATCGGCTACCCTTATGGTTGTGTGGAACAGACGATGGGGCGCGTACTGCCCAACGCGATGGTGATTCAAACTTTCAACGCTCTCGGCTTGCCGCGAGACCGCTTGCCTGATGACCTCGATGAAATCATCAACGCGGGGTTACAACGGCTCTATGGTTTTCAACACGACGACGGTAGTTGGGGCTGGTGGTACGATGACGACAACGATTTATACCAAACCGCGTATGTGCTGTTCGGCTTGGTGATGACCGAGCGGGCGGGCTACGCGGTTGATGAGAGTGTCATCGCGCGCGGCATCACCGCGGCGCAGCAGTTACTCGCCGCGGCGGAAGACCCGCGTACTCGCGCCTACGCCCTCTACGTCCTCGCGGTCGCGGGGCATGGCGATTTGGCGGCAGCGCAGGAACTATTGGCGCAGAAAGACCAACTCGACTATTTCGCCCAAGCCGCGCTCGCGCTGGCGCTCTTCTACGATGGCGATGAGAACGGCGCGAACGAGTTGATTGATGATTTAATCGCCGCGGCTGAGGAGACCGCGTCTACGGCATATTGGCGGCAGAGCGATGAAGATGGCACCTACAGCCGCAAGGCGATGGCTTCGACCACGCGGGCGACCGCGCTGGTGCTCGAAGCGCTGACACAGATTCGCCCCGACAGCCCGCTGCTTCCCAAAGCCGCGCTCTGGTTGATGAACAAGCGCACCAGGGGACATTGGCGCACGACACAGGAGACCGCGTATGCCATCCTCGCGTTGGCGGATTACATTCAGGTCAGCGGCGAACTCTCGCCCGATTACGCGTATGAGGTCTATCTCAACGGCGCACTGCTGCATAGCGGCGCGGTCGACGCGACGAACGCGCTGGCGCCGATACCGCCGATAACTGTGTCGGGCGATGCGCTGCTTGACGGCGATAATCTTGTGCGTTTCGTCAAACGCGGCGCGGGGCGATTGTACTACGCCCTCACTCTCCGCGCCCTGCACCTGAGCGATGGCTTCATGGCGGTGCAACCCGCGGGGAGCGGGCTGCGGGTGACGCGCTGGTACGAGACGCTTGAGCCTGCCGATGCGGTGAGTGACAGCGATTTCGCGGTCGGCGATTTGATTCGCGTGCATCTGAGCGTAGAGGCTGCCGACGAGGCGTGGTACGTGATTATCGAAGACCCGATTCCCGCGGGCTGCGAGGCGCTCAACGAGCGGCTGAATACCAACAGCTACGTTGGCGGCGCGACGCCCCCGCCGTTCAGGTGGTACACCTACGGCTACAATCGCAAAGAGGTGCACGATGACCGCGTGACGCTCTTCGCGACGCGGCTCTCGACGGGGCGGCACGAGTACGATTACCTGATGCGCGCCACGATGCCCGGCGAGTTCAGCGTGATGCCGACTGAAGTGTATTTGATGTATGATCCCGACACTTGGGCGCGCTCCGCCAGCAAACGAGTGCGCATCGGCATGGACGCGGTGCGCGAACCGATGCGGATCATGGGCGACTTCGACCGCAATTGCCGCGTCACCGACTTCGACTTGAAGCAGGTAGCCGCGCTCTGGCATACGCGGCAGGGCGAAACGGGCTACGACGCGGCGCGCGATATGGATGGCGATGGAGACGTAGATTTAGTAGATGTGATGTGGGTGGCGCGGCGCGGCGGCGCACGCTGCGCGCTTGAGGAGACGCCATCTACCGCGCCGGAACTGATAAACCCGACGGCGCGAGTTACTCCGGCAAACGCCAATCTGCGCGCGGGCGAAATATTTACAGTGACGGTGGCGGTGAGTGACGCGCTGAATCTGGATGGCTATCAGTTTAGCCTGCACTTCGACGCGGCTATGGTGCGCGTCGGCAGCGTCGCGGTGCAGCTCGGTTATCGAATTTTGGGACCGTACGTGGATAACGACGCGGGAGAGATAACATTCGGCGCGTTCCGTTCTGCGACCGCGCTGGCGCTTCAGGGAGGCAGCGATGAGGTTGCGACGGTCTCGTTCATCGCTGCGGCGGACGGAGACGCGGAGTTTGCGCTGACCGCCGCGCAAGCCACGTACAATCCGCAGCAGGCAGCAGGCGTGCCGGCGGTGCATGGCACAGGCGCGGTGTTGCTTATTGGCGCGCTGGCGTGGGGATTGGCGCGGCGGAAGAAGCGGTAAAGCGCGCAAGAGCTACGCGGTTGCCAGATTTCTGAAGTCTCAGAGACTTCAGAAATCTCTAAACCATCAAGGTGCGACGCACTTCGGAAGTGCATCGCACCTTGATAGCACAAAAGGAGATTATGTTATGCTATTCACACCAGCAAGTATCAGCACATTGACCTTACCCAATCGCCTGATTCGCTCCGCGACGGCGGAACGGTTGGCAGATATGAGCGGGCGTCCCAAACCGCGCCTCGTGGAGCTTTATCGGGAACTGGCGCGGGGCGGCGTGGGCTTGATTATCACGGGGCACATGTATGTACACCCTTCGGGAAGATGCCATCCCGAAATGACCGGCATCTATGCGGATGAACTGATACCACATTTGGCGGAACTAGCCGACGCGGTTCACCGCGCGGGCGGCTTAATCGTCCCGCAAATCAATCATGGCGGAATGCAGTGCAGCCGTGAGAGCGTGTCAGAGACTATCGCGCCCTCCGCGACGAACGATGCTTCCTTGACCCCACCGGCGCGAGAAATCACGACCGCCGAGATCGCGATGGTCATCGAGGCGTTCGGGCAAGCGGCGCGGCGCGCTAAAGAGGCGAGCTTTGACGGCGTGCAGATACATGGCGCGCATGGCTACCTCGTCAGCCAATTTTTATCACCGCTCGTGAACAAACGAGCGGATGAGTGGGGCGGTGATTTGGCAGGACGAATGCGGTTTTTACGCGCCGTCTGCCGCGCGGTGCGCGAGCAGGTCGGTGCGGACTTTCCAGTATTCATTAAATTGGGGATGATAGACGGAAAAGGTGGCGGTTTATCGATTGAGGAGAGCGTGCGAATAGTTAGCGCGCTGGAGGAGATGGGACTAGACGCGGTGGAGACTAGCGGGGGAATCGGGGGCAGTATCAAGCTGGTACGTAAAGAGGAAAACGAGGCATATTTTCGTGACCTGGCGAGAGTGGCGCGGCGGGCGACGCGCTTGCCGGTCGCGTTGGTCGGCGGCATTCGTTCGCGCCGCGTGATGGAGGATATACTACAATCGGGCGACGCGAATTTTATCTCACTCTGTCGCCCGCTAATCTGTGAACCAGATTTTCCAAATCGCTTGCGCGATGGAATACAGGAGAAATCCTCGTGCATCTCGGCTGACCGCTGTTGGCCGGAGCGCGATGGGGAGGGGATTTCGTGTAAGTGCCGCAAGTAGCCGTAGTCTGCGCTATTCGCCCCCATAAAGGGTGCGCCTACAGTTTTAGAACGCTAAAACTCCCCGCGAGATTGTAACTCGCGGGGAGTTTT